>JAYTHQ010000354.1:0-2766 GCA_043732445.1 Bdellovibrionales bacterium
CCCGGATCTGTTTTATTAACTACGTAACGAACGCTCAAGATTCGCAACTTTGATAACTCTGCCGAAAACCGCAAACCAGGATGTCTGTGATGATGAAAATCGAAAGCAGTTCCAAATTAAAAACTTGGAGATATCTGAAAAATGAATCTAAAGAAGAATCCTCTCAAGATCTCTTTTTGGCCTGCATGTCTTTCTTGGTCTTACTTTGCGTGGCCGTCGCCGACGCGACTTTACATATGTAAAACGCTCTTTCAGGAGCGCGCATGAACCACGCGCTCTCGGCTTTCAAGCCCGCATCGAAAAGTTTGCTCGGAGAACCCGAAGACACTTATGACGACATCGTCCGCCTCTCACCGCCAACTCTTTTTGTTGAGCTTTTAGCGCAAACGAATTTTTCATTTCTTCAAGGTGGCTCTCACCCCGAAGAGATGGTTTTGCGCGCGAAGAAACTCGGCTACCGAGGGCTCGGGATTTGCGATGTGAATGGTCTCTACGGTATTGTGCGTGGCTTTCAGGCTGTCGAGAAACCATCGCTGTTTGATACCGAGCAACTGCAATACGCCGACGACGAGGGCCAACCCCTCTTACCTTTTAATTACGTTTGCGGTGCTACGCTAACACCGTACGACTCATCTCCCGTAGCTTTGTATCCGATGAAAAAAGAAGGCTACGTACGACTTTGTCATCTGGTGACGAAGGCGAAACGCAAATCTCCAAAAGGGCAAATCACTCTTTCGCTTCAAGACATTTGCGAGACGAACGAACATCTCCTCGCATTTCCCCTACCACCCTGGACCAACGAAGCTTTACGCAAATTAAAAGACGCGTTCGATGACCGCGTTTATTTACCAGTTCACAAAGACTTCACCTGGGAGTCGATCAAACTTTATCGACAGGCGCTGAGAGTCGAGGCTGACTTCGGAATTTTACCGTTCGCTACGCAAAGGCCACTTTACCACGATCCGTCGCGCAAACCTTTGCATGATGTCTTGACGTGTATCTTGCATAAAACCACTTTGAAAGCGGCGGCAACGAAACTCACGCTCAACCGCGAACGATATATGAAATCGCCAGAGCAAATGACCGCACTTTTTCGAGAAAGACCCGATCTCATTTCTCGCACACTTGAAATCGCCGAGCGCATTACTTTTAAGCTAAGTGAACTACGCTACAAATATCCGCAAGAAAACTTACCTATCGGCAAAACCGCGACCGAATATTTGCGAGACCTTGTTGAACAGGGAATTCGCTTTCGTTACGACGATAAAATCAAAAAGGCAAAAGAGATGCCCGCCGGCTCTTTAGAAAAAAAGAAGCTCGCAGCTTTTCTGCAAAAAGTCCGCAAGCAAGTCGAAGAAGAGCTAAAGCTGATCGGCGAACTTGCTTACGAAGATTATTTTATAACTTTGCGTGAAATCTGCGAATACGCAGACTCAAAAGGAATTCTCCATCAAGGGCGTGGTTCGGCCGCCAACTCAGTTGTTTGCTATGCTTTGCGCCTCACGAACGTGTGCCCCATTAGCATGGGTCTGATGTTTGGTCGGTTTCTTTCGAAGGAGCGTGCCGAACCGCCCGACATCGATATCGACTTCGAACACGAACGCCGCGAAGACGTGCTTCAGCATATCTATCAAAAGTACGGCGAAGCGCGGGCCGCCATGGTGTGCACCGTCGTTTGTTACCGTTCACGCATGGCGATTCGCGAAGTCGCGAAAACAATGGGCCTTCAGCTTTGGCAAATCGACGCACTCGTGAAGTTCATGGGCCGCGAAGGTCTTTCGCGCTTGGTCGACGAGCAGATGAGGCCGCTGATTCAAGCCTGGCAAAAAGACGAAGAAGGCTCACCCGCCGAAACCGATGCAAAATCTCCCGATCAAGGGAATGCCTTTGATCTTGGCAAACTGGATTTGACTTCCTCGCAATTCCAAAAACTTTTGCATCTCTCTTTAGCGATGCAAGGGTTCCCGCGCCACCTCGGCATTCACTCCGGCGGGTTCGTCATCTCTCATGAACCGATTGTCGACATCGTTCCGGTTGAGAGCGCCACGATGGATCAACGCTTCGTTATTCAATGGAACAAAGACGATATCGCGAATCTCGGATTAATGAAAATCGATCTGCTGTCTCTCGGCATGCTGACAGTCGTCAAAAAAACGATCGACATGCTCAACACTCACCGCAACATTAACTGGAATATGGCGCAATTTCCGCATGACGATGCGCCGACCTACGACATGATTTGCAAAGCCGATACGGTTGGCGTTTTCCAGATTGAATCGCGGGCGCAAATGTCGCTCCTGCCGCGCCTAAGGCCTCGCGTTTATTATGATCTCGTCATCGAGGTCGCGATCGTGCGCCCGGGGCCCATCGTGGGCGGCATGGTTCACCCGTACTTAAAACGCAGGCACGGCAAAGAGAAATTCACGTATCCGCACCCGAAGCTTGAGCCGATTTTAAAAAAAACGTGCGGCGTGCCTTTATTTCAGGAGCAAGTGATGCAAATCGCGGTCGAAGTTGCAGGCTTTACGCCCGGCGAAGCCGATGAACTTCGCCGCGTCGTCTCTTCGGCCTGGAAAAAGAAAGCCGTCATGGAAGGCCTTCGCCAGCGAGTGATCAATGGCATGCTCGCGAACAATCTTTCACAAGAGTATGCTGAGCAAATTTACCGCACGATCGAAGGATTTTCGTCTTACGGTTTTCCAGAGAGTCATGCCGCGAGTTTCGCTTTAATCACCTACATTAGCTGTTACATGAAAAAGCATCATC
>JAYTHQ010000355.1:0-2765 GCA_043732445.1 Bdellovibrionales bacterium
TCTGTGGCTCTGTGGCTCTGTCGTTTCTATTTTTCTTCTTTTTCTTTTTTTCTCTTTTTTCCAGCTTCAGATCCGGCTCCAGATCCAGCTTCAGCTCCAGCGACGACCCCAGAGCCTGCGCTCGCATGGGCGGACGAACTGTCGCGCTTGCCCGTCACTGCACGAATGAAGGCGGCACACCTCAAACTTCGGGTTGGTGGCGTATCGAGTTTTCGCTGATGCTTGCTTTCAAGACCAAAGGCCCTGATGGTTTTACCCGGGGAGTGGTCGCGCACGTTCGTTGCCATGAGGGACATTGCCTCTTGTTTTAGACATATGTTAACGTTTAGCAGTGACCAAACTATTCGTCGTTTCTGTTTCAACTTTAATCATGCTGAGTACTGCTTCGGCGGCGTGGGCGACCTCCATGGTTTCGAAAAAGCAAGGCGAGTCGCTGGGTAAGTTCACGGTGCAGGTAGCTGCCTTTGATGACGAGACTCAGGCGAAAGCGTTTGTCGCAAATTTGAAAAGCGAAGGTTACCGGGCGTTCACTGTTCCGGTTCACCTGAAGGGTCGCAACTGGTACCGAATCGGAATTGGCTTATTTTCGACCCAGAGCGAAGCGAAAACATACCGCGCTGAGCTCTTGAGCAAAATGAAAACAGCCGAAGCTATCATTCGCGAAGTCGACTAAGACTCTCAATATCACGATTAAAATTTCAACGGAACATTGAGACTTAAGCCAACGACTCTGAGTGCCGTGGAATTATCAGTCACGGGATTTTTGAAATAAATGTCGTCGAAACTGAATTTCAGCTGAACCGGTTCGTCATCGACGTGCCAATCGAAGCTATAAACAAACTCGAGACCAAGAATTCGGTTTTTTGGATTAAAGCTCAGATCCTGGGCGACGGGTGCGTACCGCAGCCCCGTACCCAATTTTTTACCTTCGAAGATCACTTTTGATTGAAAGCCGACGAGCCCTGGCAAGCCGCCGACGGTTTTACCGGTACCTAAACCAATATAGTATGCGCCGAGGCCTAGCTTCACGGGAGCCCGATTCACTTTCCAACGAGTCGTGTAGGTAAACCATTGCTGCGAGTCGAAATAGTAACCTTGAGCCGATTGCGTTTTATCAGACGTGGCAAGTGGTAAACTAAAATCGACAGTGAACTTCATCTGCAGATCTAAAAACAAATAAGTAGAGACGGTGCCGGTCAGCTTGGCGCATTGAAGTTGAGTCTCTGGCCCGGCAAAAGGTTGATCAACATCGAGATAGCTGGGGCCAGCGCCCGCGCTCGATCGGAGAGTGAGGCCCGAGAGACCCGCCACGTTTTCAGGAACGAGATCGGGAACCTTGAGATCTTCAACCAACTGCTTACGACGGCCCGGCGTTGCCGATGTGCTTTCGAAAAGAAACATTCCGGATTCAGTCGCGAACTTGACCTGAGGCTCAGGAGGAGAGGCTGCGGCGCCGTCGGCCGGGTTTCCTTGCTCAGCATTTTGAACACCCTCAAGGGTCGTCTCAGGACGGGCGGTCGCGGTGGCCTTGGTGAGCGCGTTCGATAAAATCCAGCCGTGGTGCCCGTCGGAATCGATGGTTTTAGGTTGGCTCACCTCATAAAAGTTGAGCCACAAACGACCCTTTTTGCCCGAGCGATCAACATGTCGAAACTGCGTCTGATGAAGTTGCACAACTGAGTGAGGGGGCAGTTCCGAGACGCAGATCGCCGGATCGCGATCACAATCTTCAGGCGTCCAGAGGCCTGGCGTTCGATACAGCGGCTGCTCAACCGACTCATCGGATGGCTTTAGCCGTAAGTCGATACCGTCGTCGGCATTCAAAGTCTTCATGAAGGCGGCGTCGTACTGAAACCAAATTTCTTCGGATCCATCGACGAGAATTTTACGCCATCCGGCCGCGCCCGCTAAGTTTTCGCTCTTTCGCGAAACACTGACGATTTGGCCACGGTCTAACTGCCCGATCGACGTTTTGGCCTCTGGAGACGAAAAAAGAGGAACGGGCTTTGAGGCTTCAGAGCCGATCAGCTCAACTAACAAAGCATCCGGCGATTTCTCAGTCGGAAGACCATGCGTAATGTCGGAGACCTTCACTGAAGGTTTCTGAATTCCCCGATCGGCGACCGCGTCGCCATTTGCGTCTACGTCGGCATTTTGCGCAAACGCAGAGCGCGAGCAGATCAGGAACAAACCAACGAGCAAAAGCCCTTTTAAGGCTGAATAGTTCACGTAAATTAAGTATTCGCGGGTAGATGCAGTCTGTCAATTGAGCCCGACTTCGTAGATTTAGTTGTTCCGAAATCGTATTTTCGGTTGCTAGCCTAACGCCTACGTCTCAAACTTGGTTTGAACGACAATCTGGGCTCTTAGTCTTGTGAGGAAACATCATGATGCTCTTTAAATTCACGCCGCTAAAATTCACTTCGCTCGCTTTCGCCTGCGCTCTGCTGGCAGCGTGTTCGCCCTCGACCGAAACTTTACGCTTAAACGATCGACCGCTTAAATTCCATTTAGTGAAATCAAATGACCCAAGTTTATTCGCAACTTACCCGGGCGGCACGGTCTCGATCGCGCAGGTAACCGACGATAGTCCAGTCGAACAGGATTTAAAGACGCAGCAAAATTTAATTCGTCTCGAAGCGGTCCTGCGTAAATATGCCGCTGACCCTAAGTCGAGTTCAACGCCGCTTGAAATTTATTTACCGGCCCCGAAAACGCCACTCACGGATCTGATGAAGTCGTGGGGCTTGCCTGCTAAGTTTGAT
>JAYTHQ010000356.1:0-2740 GCA_043732445.1 Bdellovibrionales bacterium
GCGGTGCTGAAAGCGCTCGAGCTTAGCGGCAAGAATTAAGTGCCGACTCGGCCATCAATGCGGTTCGCGATACGCTCATTTTTTTCCATTTGCTTCCGATCAGCCGTGCTCGTGGGCATCGTTGTACAAGCGGTCAAAACCGCGCTCCAAAGCAAAAGAGCACCGACCATCCGGAACTGGGACTTTAAGTTTTTCATGATTCTCCCTTGCGCCAACAACGTCTCGGCCTAGACTTAAGGTTACTTGAACGTTCAAAAGTGAGACACGCTCTAAAAGCTCTCGGGTTAACGACCTTCGGCACAATCGAAGAGAGTGTTTGAATAACCGCCAAAACAACATGACCATTGCGCTCGATTTAAAGTTTCGCCCTGCACGGTTGCCGGCAGCCGCCCTCGCACTATTCTGATTGTTTCAGTTCCTGTTTTGGGGAAAGATTCCCTCATGACAAAAGCAGCCTCTCCGAAGCCCGGTATGGATCGAAATCTAGCGCTTGAATTTGTTCGCATCACTGAGGCGGCGGCCCTCGCGAGCTCGAAGTGGATGGGGCGCGGCGACGAGAAGCAGGCCGATCAAGCGGCGGTCGATGCCATGAGACAAGCCTTCAACAGCGTTCGTATCAACGGCACGGTTGTGATTGGGGAAGGCGAGCGCGACGAAGCCCCGATGCTCTACATTGGCGAAAAAGTCGGTTTAGCGACTGATCACCCCGAGTATGACGATGCGCCCGAAATCGATATCGCTCTCGACCCACTTGAAGGCACGACCATTTGTGCCACTGGCGGTGTCGGCGCGATTTCCGTGATTGCGGTCGCCGAGCGGGGTTGTTTTCTTCACGCGCCCGATACGTACATGGATAAAATCGCGTGCGGTCCTGGCGCACGCGGGGTGATCGACATCGATGCGCCGGTTGAAGACAACGTTCGTAAAGTCGCCAAGGCTCTTGGCAAAGATGTTTCAGAGATGACGGTGGTGATCATGCTTCGCTCGCGCCACGATCAGTTGATCGCGAAAGTGCGGGCGCTTGGTGCGCGGATTCAATTGATCGGCGACGGCGACGTTTCGGCTTCGGTCGCAACCGGCATTCCGGATTCGGGCATTGATATGTTGATGGGTATCGGCGGGGCGCCAGAGGGCGTGATTAGCGCGGCGGCGATGAAATGTTTGAACGGAGATTTTCAAGGCCGCCTAAAATATCGGAACGAGGGCGAGCGCGAGCGCGCACTAAAGATGGGACTTAAAAATCTCGATCAGGCATTCACGCTGAATGAGCTAGCAAAAGGCTCAGTCATGTTTTGCGCAACCGGCATCACGACCGGGCCACTTCTGAAAGGTGTGCGTTTTGCCCCGGGCAAAAAAGCACTCACGCACTCGATCGTCATGCGCTCGGCCACGGGCACAGTTCGACATATCGAAGCCGAGCATAGTCTTGAGCGGAAGCCAGGCAGTCTCGGGCAGATGAGCTGGTAAGTCGTTCGCGTGGCCAACATCTCGATCAAATGCTTTAACTGCCAAACGCTGCTGACGTTTCCCGGGACACCCGGTCGGCGCGATGAGTGTTCGACCTGCCATGCCGATGTTCACTGTTGTCGGAACTGCAAGTTTTTTGACCGTGCGGCCTACAACGAGTGCCGAGAGCCCTCGGCCGATCGTGTTCAGGATCGTGACCGCGCAAATTTCTGCGATTACTTTCAGGCCGCCGATCCGTCAGGACCGTCTGCTACTGACCGTGAAGCAAACTTACGCGCTGCCGCCGAGGCCTTGTTCAAAAAGAAGTAGCTAGCTAAGCTTTGAATCGCGACGACGCCAAGGAGAATCCATGCCCGGTACCCAGCACACGGAAGTCTTTCATTGCTCAGCTGATGAGTTTTATAAGATCGTCTCCGACTACGAAAAGTATCCGGAGTTTTTGACGGAAGTGAAAGACTGCAAGATTCTGAAGAGCGACGGCGCACGCCAGCTTGTCGAGTACACGGTTTCGGTTATCAAGACTTTTAGATACCAACTCTGGATGACGCATCAACCGTCAGAGCTCGTGTCCTGGACATTTGCGGGCGGAGACATTTTTAAAACGAACGCGGGTTCCTGGAAAATTGAAGATCAAGCCGGCAAAGCCAAAGTGACCTACTCGGTCGAAGCAACGTTCGGCGTTTTTGTGCCGGGCATGATTGCAAAGACACTCTTAAGCGTGAACTTGCCCGCAATGATGAGTGCATATCACAAGCGGATTAAGGACCTTTATGGCAAATGATGATGACGAAAAATTTCCGCCCAAAAAAGACGAAGCCGCTCCATCGATGATGAGCGACGCGATTCGCAAACTCGTTTCGACCGGTATCTCGGCAGCGTTCATGACCGAAGAAGCTGTGCGTTCGCGGGTCTCGGAACTGAAACTCCCCAAAGAAACTTTGAATTTGCTTTTGACGGGTGCCTCAAAATCAAAAGACGAACTCATGAATCGCGTCAGTAACGAAGTCATTCGCATCATTAATAAAATCGACGTGGTGAAAGAAGCCTCGCGTTTTATGGAAGAGCATAAATTTAAAATTACCGCCGAAGTTGAAGTTCTAAAAAAAGACGGCTCGGAAACCAAGAGCGCGTCGTCGGTCTCGGTCACCCAAAAGCCGCCCTCGCGTACGAATCAAGACTAAGCAACCGGTGTCCGGTGCCGGTTCCGCGTGGTCCCAGTTACCTGGTACCGGTTTCGGAAAATTAGTGGAGCTGCGCTTCGGACGCGGGAGCC
>JAYTHQ010000357.1:0-9122 GCA_043732445.1 Bdellovibrionales bacterium
ATTGGCGTACTGAATGTTGATTCTTCCGAACTTTCTTGCCTTCGAAATTTTAGTTACTTAGCGATCGGGCAGCGCCTCGCGCCGCCCTCAAGTTCGTAATAACTGATAGCCATCGGAGCGTAATCGACGCCTTGCTTTCGCAGTTCATCTTGCAAATCGATTAAACGATTTTCAGCCTTCAAACGCGCGGCCGTTTCGACGACGGTGTGATCGAACCAAACTGCCGCAAGCTTCGGATACTGTACGAAGTAAACAGTCGTAAAAGCGTAAAACGACGCGAACGCTAGCGCTAAGATAGCACCACGAGCGAACGCTGACGACCTCCACATCAGCGAGAGACTGCCGCCAACACCGAGCACCAAAAAGACGACCGCACCAAATGAGCGAAGCGCGTGCGGATTTGACTCCCAGGTCAGTGCTGCCGGTAAAAGTCCCGCAAGATATCCGACGACGATAAAGGCGATCTCAACTTTGCGCACTTTTAAGTCTGCTTTTCCAGCGATGATGAAAATCAGCATCAAAAGGCCTACAAAGACTCCGAGCGTATCAAGCCAGCTCCACAAGCCAAAGACGCCGGTCGAGTGACGCAAGTTTGCGTCGCCGTGAAAAAATAAATAAGACGGCGAGAGCAGAAGCCCAAAGTTTTGCATCAGAGCTTGAAGCGCTTTGAGCAGCGTGACCTCACCAAATTGCGACTGCAAGTAGGCCGGATTAAAAATGCTCAACATCTGGAATCGGCCTTGAATTTCGCCGCTCGCGGTTTTCAAAATCAGCGGGAGCGTGAAGAGCGCGGCGGTGACGAAAACAAGAACGATCTGCCAAATCTCAGAAGTGTTGATCTTGGAGTCGTCGTGCTTGGTTTTTCGATGAAACAAAACCGCAGCGGCGAACGGAAGCATCACCGCGATCTGAATACGCAGCGGCGGGTAACAGTAGGCTGCTGCCGCAAAACAAACGCCACTTAAGATCAATTCGAGATTCTTTAGGCGAGACTGCGACCACAAGAAGGCAAAGGCCCAAACCAGATAAGTCGGCGCGAGCGAAGGATCCCAGGCAATTCGCGCAAACTGAAAAGCCCAAGGAGAAATGGCCGCTGACAGCGCGCAAAGCCAGGCGGCCTCAGGCGTGCGCCAAAAACGAAAACCAAAAATAAAAGACCCTAAGATAAATAGAATTGAAAAAAACGCCGGTAGTGTTCTGAAACTTGAAATGGAGTCACCAAATAGGCCTGTCCATAAAACGGCTGGCGCGAGGTAAGGAGGCGTTAGAAAACCACCCCCTAAAACTGGCGTGAACAACGGCCATCGCTCGCCCGAGAGCGTCATGCCTGATTGTTTCAGGCAGATCACCTGCGCGCTGATGGCGGCTTCGTCGATGTAAAAACCCGGCGGCGATTGCGAAACCGAAAAAAGGCGAAGGCCGCTCGCGACGACGACCAAGACGGCCAGCGAAATCCAAGCAGCCGAAAACTTCGTCGGTGCACGGAGCATGACTAAAGCGTCTCGGAAATGTAGGCGAGGGGTTTAAACTTCTCGTATTCGCCCATGATCTTTAAAGTTTCTGGCGGCGTCTCAAGCGGAGCATCGCCGTAAAGCGGTTTCACCCGATCGCTCGCCCTTGCATCACTTTCACCACGCTTGATCAACAAATCGCAGATCTGAAAATAGCGTTCGGCTTTATCTTTCGCGACGCCAATCTCACCAATGAGGCGGGTTAACTCGTAAAACGCAATACGGTCAATAAACGCACGCGTCGTTCTCTTCGTTGGCAACTGAGCGAATGGGTTTTCGGCGAAGTCTGCCAGGAGCTTTTTCTTTTCGAGAGTTAAAAATTGGCCAATGGGAGCTAAACCAAAAAGTCCGTTCGCCGTCTGAAAATACATCGAAAACCATCGCAGCTGACGACGCCATTCATGAAGTGCGTGTTCAAGAATCTTTCGGTCATAAACTGGCTTTAACAATTCCGGCTTCCAATGGGTGCGATATTTTTCGCTCACTTCTCCGAGGTCTTTGATAAGCGAAACTCGAAGATAGTCGAATTGAATTTCGGCATTCGGCCAATCGATACTGGCGAGATGACGGCGAATTTTTTCGATGCGCGTTTCACCATCGTCGGTAACAAACCAGCTTTCAGTTTTAAGAATGTGCTTCACGTTTTGGCGGGCTTTCTTGGCGCGCTCATCAAACATCGCGGCGAGATCAAGCTGAGCCTTGGCCCGTAAATCGTCGGAGATCACTCGTGCGACCTCGAGCTCACCAAAAGCGTCTTCGAGTTGTTTGGCTTGTTCACGAATGCGTTGGAAAATCTTTAGCTCTTTTTTAATTGGCCAGTGGCGATGAAGCTTGGCCCAGCCCTCGAGCTTAAAAAGCTCACCGCGAAGGCGAAATGCAAGTTCGTCATCTTTAAAGGCTCGAGAGCGCTTGGCTCGGCGTAAAAGCTGCTCGATCCGCACAAGCGTTCGTTCAAAAATAGCGGCAGGCGAAGATTTATCAATAGCGGCCATACCGCTTTAAGTTGCCTCGGCAAACGCCAGAATCCAAACTTAAAAGAGCGAGCCGGTTCCAGAAAGAACGCGGCGGACTTCTTCAGGGGTCGTTGCGCCGCTCTGAACGAGACGCAAAGCGAACTCAAAGAGGCTTTCGTAGCCGTTTAACCGTGCGGCCTCTTCAAGCTCGGCGGTTGAAACACCCGCACGAATCTGATCGCTCATGGCGCGGTGGCTGCCCCACATTTCAAACACGGGCAAGCGACCTTGATAGCCCGTGAGACCACAGGCCTGACAACCATCGCCACGTTTGATGACAGCTGGAACTTCGAGTCGCGGAACCCGCGAGAACATCTCTTGTTCCGACTCATTGAGCGGATGATCTTTTACGCAGTGTTTGCAGACAGTCCGGACCAAGCGTTGGGTGATCACGCCGACAAGCCCTTCGGCGATTTGCGAAAGCGAGACGCCGAGATCTTTCAAACGCGGCACAGCCTCAAGCGACGTCCCCGAATGAAGCGTCGACAGCACCAGGCAGCCCGTCATTGCTGCATCGAAAACAATCTTTGCTGATGTCGCGTCACGAATCTCGCCGACCATCACGACGTCTGGATCCTGACGCAGTACACTTTTTAGCGCCTGCGCGAATTCGAGGCCGCGTTTGTTGTTGATTTCAACTTGATTCACTCCACGAAGCTCCATCTCGATCGGATCTTCGATACTGATCACGTTCACGTCGACTTGATTGATTAATTTAAGAAGCGAATAAAGCGTCGTTGTTTTGCCTGAACCTGTCGGACCGGTCACCAGAAACAAACCTTGTCGTCGCTCTGCAACCGCTTTCAAGAAACTAACGATGCGCCGATCGGGTGCGATCACTTCAAGAGGTACGACCGAATTTCTTTCACGAATGAGGCGTAAGACGATCTTCTCGCCTTGTTTGATGGGGAGCGAATTCGCACGCGCCATGATCTTGATACTCTCGGCGATCGTTTCTAAGTGACCGTCTTGCGGTACATGCTGAATGGAAATATCCATGCTCGCCAAAATTTTCAAACGGCTCACCGCTTGCGTCACCGACTCGCTCGGGAGTTTGCGACCGAACTCCCGTAAAACGCCGTCGATTCTAAACCGCGTTGTCAGTCCCGTCGGACCTGGCTCAAAGTGGATATCGCTGGCGCCACTGCGCATGCCCTGCGCAAGAATACTGTCGACCCATTTCACCACATCTAAGCGCTCAGTCGAGCCCTCGGCCTTTGCGGCCGCCGTCGACTGCGAAGAATCGATAATCGTCTTGAGCGCGAGACGGTAACTTCTGAACTGCTCTTCTGTCAGACCTGCAATCCGAACTCGGTAGTCCGAGAGATAGCGGTCAATTTTTAAGAGGGTTCCGGATCGCTCAGGGCTCACCATCCCAATCGTGAGTTCACCTTTGACGATCTGAAGAGGAATCACTTTTTCTTGGTCAATCAACGCCATTGAAAATAAAGATGCCACCGCGGTAAAGTCGAATTTCGAATCAGGGCTCACAAAATTGAGACCCGACACGTGTCCGAGCATTTGGAGTCGGACGGCAAACGCGCGGGTGAGCGCGATCACAAAATTCGGATTGTCGAGCAACTGATTTGTGATCTCTTTTGGAATAGCTAAAAGCTCGGTGTCTTCGATCGCGCGAGCCAGACACGGGCTTGCGACATCAAGAAGAATTTGTTCATCACCAAAACTGTCTCCGACTTCGAGTAAAATCACCGGCGCTGTTGCGTTTGTGCTACGTACCTGACGGCTCATTTGAACTGAACCGCGCAAAATCAGATAACTCTCTTCGAGAGTCTGGCCAACCTTCAAAATCACCGTTCCGGCTTTGACTGCAACGTGTTTGAAACCAGTCATCCACTGTTCTAAATTTTCGGCAGAAAAGCCCTGAAAAAGTATCGATTCCCTTAAGCTCGCCAGCGTGTCGATTGGCGGTGCCGCGGCTTTTGATGGCAAAACGGGAGTCTGATTGACTAAACCACTCGCTACTTCATTGAGGGCTTGAAACTCACGCTCTCCGAGGGTCGAAACTGAAATTTCGAGTTTCGGAAAGCTCATTGCAAGATGAGTATAGAAAGCCGCCTGATGCGGATCGCGAACCGCGACGCTCAGAACACCGGCCTTTAAAGAGAGCGGGATTGCGCCAAATTTTTTCCACAGCGCCTGCGGAAAAACTTGCAGAATCTGCTGCGACATCGCGACAGGAGAGTCAGCGTAAAATGGAATGAATTCATAAGAGCTTAATCCTGCCTGAGAGATACGCGCCAGGTGGCCCAATAAATTGATCGCAACGCCCGAATGATTTTCAATCAACGTTGAGAAGGCACCGCCGGACATGCGTAAAATCACGCAATCCGTAAATGCGTACGCCGATCCCGATCGCGCCGATCGCGTGAGCGCGGAGAATTCTCCGAAGTGACTTCCTTGACCGAGTAAGAGCAAGCGCTGAACGCGCTTTTCTGCCGCGAGATACGTCGCGATCTCAACGTCGCCGCGCGCGATAAAGTGCACGCACGTGTTGGGTTCGTTCTCGAGAATAATTGATTCGCCAGATCGAAAAATTAACAATTCACAGGAGCCAGCCGCAAACGCGAGTGCGTTCGGATCTGCTCCGTCAAAAATAGAGCAGCTCTTCAACAGCTCTATCAGTTCATTATGATTGATCTCTTCAATTTTCGGCGCGCCCATATCTAAGGGACTTGTCGGCACTCTCGTGCAGAAGCTCACTATTTGTGAACAGGAACTAGACGATCGAAGGTAGCGGCCGCCAAGATCAAGATCGCGAACTAGATCGGATCTCGACGTTGGTCGTCAGTCGATGGCCGCATCAAAATCCGCAGAAAGACCGAGCCTTCAATCTGTCTCAGTTTCATTAGCGCGTTGGGCAGTTCATGGCCGCGGCACCGAGTTCGAGGGCTGCGTCTTTGATCGTTCGCGTTTCAATTAACGAGTAAGACGGCGCGAGGACAAAACCACTGGCTCGGAAAAGCTGAAGCTGGATCCTCGATTTAAAAGATTCGATTGCGCCATTTCTCTCGTAGCCCGTATTCGTCGGAATCGAAAGCTCCGCAAAATCCGACCCCGTTGCTTTTAAGACGAGCCTGTACTCGCCATTATCAGCCGTCATTTCAAAGCTGCGTGCGCAAGCCTGAATGCGATCGGTAAACGAAGTCAGAAGACCTTGTCCAAGGTTGAAGTCGATCGACACGTTCTTCGTGCGGTAACCGACGAGATATGTGTGGGTCACAACTCCGTTGATCTCAAGATCTCCGCCCGCGATCGAAAGTGCCGCCTCGTGATCGAACGCTTGTAGCCAAATCCAAGAGCGGGGGAAAACTTCGCCCCAGTTTTTCTCTTGATGCACCCGCCCGCGCCCTTTAACTTCTCGCAGAGTTCCGTCAGCCGCCCGGTAGCGAAGTCGGTACGACGCCAAACCGCCCATATTATAAACGTACCAATGGAGCGGCAGCGGCAAATTCGAGAGCCAGCCTTCAGGTCCAGCGCCGCCCCATGGAATTCGCGATTCAATTTTCAGCGCCACTTGCGCGTCGCCAACGGAGATGACTGTCTCGTGCGCACTCACTGAGGCTTGCGCTGATCTCCATTGGAAATCGGCGCCGATATTTATGATCGATGTTCGTGCTGGAAAATCTTCTCGCGAAATCATGTCTTCATGATCACGAATGATCACGGCGACGTAACCCCCAGGGTTATCCACCGGCAGCAAGTCTTCACCTTCGTGAATCGCGGACGTCGTAATAACCGCAAATGATATTTGGTTTTGTTCGTCAGTGACTCTCGTGTACCAGCCCTCAAACCAGGGGCCTTTCGAGTGAAAGGGATGCGCCTGCATCGGTAACGCGTCTTGGGCAAAGGCAGAGGTCGACCCCATATTCACGACGAGCGAGAGCAAAATTAAATAGGCGGCCTTCATGGGGTAAGTCCTAAAAACAATTCCGAAAAAGCGATAGAAAAAAAAGCTTTTTTGTCAAAATGATCGAAAAAAAAACGGTCTAAATGGACGACTAGGTATCAATGCCACGTCACGATTCTTAAACTCTCGAACTTTTGGTGCCGGACGAGCTCAACTCGAAACGGTTGGGCATACGGACAGGCAGGCTAAGGCGACGACAAACGTCAGGAGCAATTTTATAACCACGGAATCCTTCTTAAATTTTAATTTGGATAACAAAGGGCTCAGAAGAAACTAAATCGCGAATGGGTCGATCATAAATAATTTAGGTTTGATGCGAGCTGATTTGACGAGAACTGAAGGTCTGAAAACGCAAAACGCCCACTCTCAAGGTGGGCGTTTGAAAAAAAAACGTCTCGAGTGTTTGGTAGGGCGTGACGGGCTCGAACCGCCGACCCATACCTTGTAAGGGTATTGCTCTACCAACTGAGCTAACGCCCTACCAAACACTCGAGGACCAGTGCAGCCGACGAACAGCTGCCCGACAAGGTTTAGTAAGTCACGACCGGTTTGGGCAAGCTTTTTTGTGCGAGATAAGGGGTGTTTGAGACTTTCGTTACGACAACTCGCACGTCCTTGTCGCCCAGCAAGTCCGAGAATGGTCGAACAGTAAGCACCGTGATCGTTTTGGTCGTCTGACCACGAATCGAAACCTGGCTCGTGTTCTTGTACGAACCGATGAACAGCATGTAACTACCCTCGCCATTGACCTTGGAGGTCATTGCGGCACGAACAAGTTTATCATTCTCAACGCTGAGACCAACACCCTCAGCCAACAACGTTCCGGTCGAGTGATCGATCTGCAAGACGTGCAGGTACTGTTTGCCTTTGAAGTCGGTTTCAACTTTAAAACTGAAGAGTGAATAACAATCATCAAGCTCGACACTCCAGATCCCCTCAATGTTGCCCCATGGAAACGGCAGCGTCGCATCGAGTGGAAATGGAACTTCGGGGCCGCCATCTGGGCGTGGAAGCGGGATCGTTGGAATGGTCGGATTGACTGGCGTCGTTGGCCGAAAGCCCGGGAATGACGGAAATGTCGGCTGCTTCGGAACGACCGGCGCTGGGCGCCTTTTGTCGGCTGATGTCACACCACTTTGGTAGGACCCAAGCGCGACCATCGAGACCGCGACGATCGCTACCACCGTCACTAATTTGAACTTCATCTGTGCCCCCACGTGAGTTCCCCTTAATTCTGTTCCATTAAGATCTTGGTGTTCTTATTCAAGTAATAACCATTCTTCGCCCTAAAAATGTAGCGCGGTTTATCGTAATCAGGCTCGATCAACTTCCGGAGTCGCTTGATCGTGACGTAAATCTTGTTGTCGTGAACGGCCGGGTCGTAATCCTGTTTCCAGACTTGCTTCACGAGAACGTCTTTTGAGTAAACAGCTCCCGGCTCTTTCATGAAAAGGCGAAGCATGTCGAGCAGGATGAATTGATTTTTAAAATCGACTCGGCCTTTTTTCTTTTCGGTGACTGAGTTGGTGACCGAGTCAAAGATCAAATCGTAATCATCATTTTGCGCGACGCCCAGCTCAGCCATTTGAACATCGATGTGCCGGCACAGGTATTTCACGTTTTCAGGATCAGACGAGCGCTTTGCGAGCTTGAGATACATGCGGGCCATATCGATCTCGCCCGATTCTTTGTACGTGATCGCCATTCCGTAGAGCATGCAGAGATAAAGAAAGAGATTCTTTTCCGTTCGTAAAAGATCGTAGCACTCCCAGAAAATCTCAAGCGCTTGGTCGTACTTCTTCATTTTCCGAAGAATATGACCATTCAACATCTGGCTTGAGAGTCGAAGTTCGCGAAGGTCCATCACTTGAAAGAAAACCTGGAGATTATAAATTTCTTTAAGCGCCTCGCTCAAACGATCAACTGCGTAGTACGTGATCGCGAGACCGTTAATCGCATAACAAATGTCAGACTTGTTATCGCTTGCTAAACCAATGGCTAACGACTTCTGGAAGTAATCAAGAGCGACGTCGAATTGGCCTTTGTACGAGGCGCAGATCCCTAGCGTGTAATAGGTCTTTGCATTGAGCTCGAAGCCTTCCTTCAGAACCAGATCTTGAAGGCGTTCTTTGGCAATCCGAATATTTTCAGCCTCTTCACGCTCGGCGTACATGCGTAAAAGATAATTTTGACATTTCAGATAGCTCTCAAAATTCTTCTCTTCGTAAAAACCCTCAGCCGCTTCGCCAAAGCGTTCGATCGCCACTCCAAAATCACAACGTTCATAATAAAGCTTGCCGAGCTCCATCGCTGCTTCGTTGGGATTTCTTTCTTGAGCCACGGCGGAGGCCTTTCTTTGACCGAATCTGAAACTGGATAGACCGGGTTCTGTCATCGGATGTCAGACGGGTCAATAAGCTCTCGAAATCAGTCGATGATCGTGAACTCATTTCAGAAAATCAGCCCATTTCGGAACCACCAGACTGCCCGTTTTTTCGCGGACGGGGCCGGAGGCGGCTGCCTTGTTTCGAAACTGGTGAGTTTCTTCAGGCACGTTGAGATCCCAATCTCAAAATGTTGGTCTTCGTAAGTGGGCTCTGAGGGCCACGAAGGCCGATCGGATGCGGCGGAACGCGCGACGCTCCCTCAGGAGGGCAGGAGCCCGCCCCC
>JAYTHQ010000358.1:0-2732 GCA_043732445.1 Bdellovibrionales bacterium
AGTGATCACTCGGGCGATCTTCTCGAGCGAATCGTTTCGATTCGTAAGCAATTCGCACTCGATCTCGGTATTATTGTTCCGTCGATTCATATTCGCGACAATCTGCAGCTGGAACCTGGCGAGTATCGCTTGTTGATCAAAGGGAGCAAAGTCGGCGGCGGCTCACTTCGCCCAGAGTATTTGCTGGCCATGGATCCGGGCAACACGATCGCGCACGTCGACGGAATTCCAACGAAAGAGCCAGCGTTTGGGCTCGACGCTCTTTGGATCGGCAAAACGCAAAAAGAAGAAGCCGAGATGGCGGGCTACACGGTTGTCGATTTGTCGACGGTCATGGCAACTCACATCACCGAAATCATTCGCACGCACGCTCACGAACTTCTGGGTCGCCAAGAAGCATCAGTTCTGGTCGAGAACTTCAAGAAGTCGTACCCGAAAGTCGTCGAAGAGCTCATACCAGATCCGCTCTCGCTTGGAGCGGTCGTCAAAGTTCTGCAGAATCTTCTGCGCGAACAAGTTTCGATTCGCGATTTACTGACGATCTTCGAAACGCTAGCTGACGAAGCCTCACGCACTAAAGAGCCAGAGCTCTTGACCGAGTCAGTTCGCCGAGCGCTCGCTCGCGGGATCACAAATCGATACCGAAACGAAGAGGGCCGAGTCGCCGTTCTCTCGCTCGATCCGAAGCTTGAAGAGTTGATTGCGAATTCTTTACTTCAAACAGAGCAGGGCGTTCAGCTGGTCATGGATCCGCGCGTGGCGCACGGGATGATCGAAGGAATCGCATCTTCGATCGAGCGTCATCCTGAAATCGCGGGTCAGCCGATCTTGCTCACAAGTCCAACGGCGCGTCGGCATATCTTTAAACTCACTCATAGGTTCCTTCCTCAATTGGTCGTCCTTTCTCATAACGAGTTGACGTCCGACGCGCACATCGCGTCGGTCGGATCCGTGGAGTTAGCGCATGCGGGTTAAGAAGTTCGAAGCAAAGTCGATGAAAGAAGCTCTTCAGATGGTGAAGCAAGAGCTCGGGCCCGATGCGGTGATTCTAGCCGCGCGCGATAACCGCAAAAGTTTCGGCATTGGCGGCGACGCTAGCGTTGAGATCACGGCGGCGGTCAGCGAAGGCACGCTTCAGAAAAAGAAATTCACCGAAAGCCGATTGTCGCCAGAAGTTCGCGCGAACTTTCAGGGCGCCAACGCAAGGGTGCAAAAGCAAATCATCGAGCAGATGGTTGATAAGCGCCAACGACGCGAGCAAGAAGCGCTACGCCAAGCCCAGCCGCGTAAGCCGATTACATCTATGTCGTATATCGATATTCCCGACGATGTGGAAGCCAACCCGCGGCGCTCAAATGCTTTCGAGCGAGCCGCTGGTCGAAATGTTGACGATCTTTTGAAAGGGTTTGAGCAAGACTTTAATCAGCAATTAAAGACTGCACCGCAGGCGCCGGCCGGTGATCGTGCGATGGCGCGAATTCGCAGCGCCGCTCGCGAAGCCTGGTCGAACAATCCCTTTGCCGACGATCTTGTTCAATCCAAACCTGCCTCTGCAAAACCTGCTGCCGCTCCGAGACCTGCGGCGGCGCAAAGAGCGACCGTGGCTGATCACCTGCGCACCGTTACTTCGCCCGGAACTTACAACCGTGGAACGGCGGCTCATGCGGTCGCGCAAGCGGCAGCCCAACAAGTTCGCAGCGAAACGCCGGCGCCGCGCCCTTCGCACGGGCTTGAGATTGTGCAAGACTATCAATTTGAGCCGAAAGAAAACTTTCAACAGATCGCCATCGCCAAACCTGAAACTAACCCGCAAGAGGTTGCTCAGCTTCGCGGTGAGATTCAGCGCCTCGAGCAAATGCTGGAGGGCTTCAGTAAAGTTCCTCAGACTTTTACGACAATGCACCCTGGCGCCGACTACGGAATTGGTTACGATTTCAGTTTCATGTACCAAAAGCTTCAAGAAGCCGGCGTCTCTGTGGACAACTCGGTTGAAATTCTGAAACAAGCGGCCATCGAGATCGATCCGGCTCAAGCCAAGAAGCGACCAATTATCGATGCATGGGTTGCGCGTTGGTTCTTGAACAACGTTCGCGTTGCGCCAACTCCTTTTCAGGGTCGATTGCATCTCTTCGTCGGCGGCGCCGGCAGCGGGAAGACGACATCGCTCGTGAAGATGGCAGCGCAGCTGGTCGTGAAAGAAAAAAAGAAAGTCGCTGTTCTTTCGGTTGATTCGACGAAGGTTGGCGCGATCGATCAGATGAAAATCTATTGTCAGATCTTGAATGTTCCGTTTGCGGTGATTCGCAACAAGCAAGATTGGGAATGGGTCATGAGCCAGCTCCAAAACATTGATCATATCTTGGTTGATTATCCGGGCCTGCAACTCCGCGACCTCGACGAGATTCACAATTTGAAATCTCTCTTGCCGCCAGACTCTCTCGCACCGATCACGCATTTGTGTGTTTCGTCGACGAGCAAAGACGGCGACGCCGACGAGCTGGCCCGACGCTACAAGGTCGCAAGTCCGCATGATTTGATTTTCACGAATCTTGATCAGTCGGTTCAACATGGATTGATTTACAACCTGCAAAGAAAAACGGGTCTGCCGCTCCACTCATTCGGTATCGGAAATCGGATTCCAGAAGATTTCGAACCGGCAAGTAAAGAGCGCGTTTTGGATCTGATCTTCAAGCTTACGAAATTGAGAAGGGAGACGACATGAGTCTCAGCAC
>JAYTHQ010000359.1:0-2724 GCA_043732445.1 Bdellovibrionales bacterium
GAATCGATGTTTCGCGACTCCGACAAACAAACGATCGAGCTCCGCGGTAACGTCCAGATTGTTTACGATCAGCAATTCATGAGCTGCGATCACGCAATCATTAATCTCGCAAAGCAAGAAGTGATGGCCGAGGGAAATCTCGTGATCAGTTCGCCTCAAGCTTATATCGAGGGCGATAGCGCGACGATGTCTTACAAAGACAATACCGGCATCATCATCAACGGTTTTGTAAAATCAGGGCCGGTCATATTCGAGGGCCGCATTGTTAAAAAAACTGGCCCCCAAACTTACGACGCAGAGTCCGCGAGTTTCACCGCGTGTACGACGTGCCCCACAGCCTGGACATTTTCTGGTAGCCGTATTCAAGCCGAAATCGGGGGTTACGCCTACATCAAGCATGCGCAGCTGCGAGTCGCGAATATTCCGACAATTTGGCTTCCGTATCTGATCGTTCCTCTGAAAAGCGAGCGCCAAAGCGGATTTTTAATTCCAACTATCGACTTCAACCCCGACGGCGGCTATGCGCCTTCGATGAGTTTTTTCTGGGCGATCTCGCGCAGTCAAGATGCGACCCTGACCGCAAAGTATTACACGATACGGACGTTAAAGGGGTTAGCAAACTACCGCTACATGCTCAACCCGACAAGCGGCGGCGAATTTACGACCGGTCTTATTCACGACAAGGTTTTTCCTGACGCCGCTCAAGTGAAAAATATCGATATCGGGCCAAAGGTGAATCGCTATTTTCTCACCTACAACCACATCTACGATCTGCCTGATGGATTTAATCAAAAATTGAAGCTGAACTATGTCTCCGACCTCCTTTATCCGAGAGACTTTCCCGAAGAGATTCTTGGCCGCGGAGACCCCGCGCTTGAAAATCGAATGTCTCTGACTCGAAATACTGAGCGGACCCACTCGAGTCTCGACAGTTCGTATTACATCAACCAGCTCCATGCGAACCCCATCGACTCAAACTCTGACTCGGTTCACCGTATTCCTGAAATTCGCTTTGACGCCGTCGAACGACCGATCAGCTCGACCGGTTTGTTATCGGGCTTGTTGTTTAACTTTCATTCTGATTACGTAAACTTCACTCGTGACGGTCTTGCCTGGGACGACGTTTACACCGACGCGGCCGGGGTGAAACAAGTTGATCGAACGCGCTCACTTTCTGGCGGCGGCGTTTTCGATCCAAACATCGACGTGATTCGCACCGGCCAACGCCTCGATCTGCAGCCCGAAATTTCTGCACCGTTTCGGATTGGTTCGTCGCTCGATATTTTGCCTTCACTCAATCTTCGGCATACCCAATATTCGTTAAACGTAACTCCGCCCGAGGGATCAAATTTCGATTCAGCGCCGTACCGCGAATATATGCGCGGAAAAATTTCGATGCGGACTCGCTTCTCGCGAATCTACGGCGATAATTCGCCAGTCGCCGAGGCGCCGCACCCATCGGTCACAAATTGGTCGGACGACGAGAGCCGAATGGCCAGCGATACCAAAACTATGATGGCGCCAACGGTCACTGCGCCCGTTCATGCCGACGTTTATCGCCACGAAATTGAGCCAGAGATCGTCTTGGCCGGCGTCAAAGATACGCACGATACGCAAAACCAAACTAATCCGTTTCTGGGTGCCGTCGCTCAAGTTCCGTCATTCTTAGATTCGCAGCCCATCAGCGATTCAGATTTTCAATCGGCCCGCGGCGTTCAATTCGATTATGAAGATCGACTGACAAACAGAAACACGATTTCAACTTATCTCAGTAACCGGCTTGTGAAAAAATCGTGGCGCGCCGACGGAACGTCTGTCTACCGACAAGTTGCAAGTGTGAAGCTTGGCCAGAGTTACGATTTTGACGAAGCCCGGTCCTCTCGCGGAAATCGATTTCCTTACTCAGATATCTCGGCGCTGATCGATACGCGGCTCGATTATTTTGAAACCAACACGCTCGTTCGTTATTTTCCATATCACGGAAAAACCAGCACCTCCTCGCGGGCCAGGGTCAAGGATACGGCTGGGCGATATTTCGAAATGAACTTCGTGCAGAACTATTTGATCACGCTAGATCCCTCTGAGGCCTACAACGGCCGAACCGAAACTCTCGGTTTTCTTTCGGGCTTCGTAACGAAGTATTTGGAATTTACCGGTGTGGTCGATTTAAATCCGACCAGCTGGGCGAACTTTAAATTTGATGTCAAATCGTGGGCCGCTCTGATGAACTTCAAACCGCCCGGCAACTGTTGGGGCGTCTTGCTCTCGCTGAGACAAGATCTCGGCAACAAACTCGAGTACCATCTTGCGTTCGCGTATAATTTTGGCGGCGAACCACCAAAAGCCATCGAAGCTCAGTAAATTAGAAATGAATGACGGTGTAAGACGCTTGCGCGCCTTCTAGGCCGCGGTCACCGATCACGGGCGCCACCATCAAGTCCAGAGCTCGGTGCTGAAGTTTGTACGACGTGTTTTTCAGCTGAGCTGCCGCATCGTCGGCGTCGCTATTGCTACTGCCGTAAGCCACGTACAAACCTAAAAGAATGCCGGCATAGAGACCCAGCGAGGCGCCCCGCGCGACCTTGTTCAGATTCTCACCAGGTTTATCGGAAAAGGCGAGCGTGGCCGCACCGACGAGCGTACCCGCTAGCGCTCCGTAAGTTGCGCTGAGCATAAACTCGCGCGTTTGGTCGGCCCTCGCACGTATCGGCCACGCGATTAGCG
>JAYTHQ010000360.1:0-9078 GCA_043732445.1 Bdellovibrionales bacterium
GTCCCTTTGCCGGCAGCGAGAATGATGACGGAGAGCGGGTTCACTTCTTGTTTCATTATTCGTTAACTCCGCCTTACGGCTACGCGCGTTCGCACCAAGTGCTCACTTATTTCCGTAAAATTACCCGTCCCTCGACAACGGGGTCAAGACAGCCTTAAACTTGAGAGGATCATGCCGAACGACGAATCCTCTTCAGCCACCCACATCGCAGCCTGGAAAACGACGTCGTTCGGAACTCCGATCGAGCTTTACGCTAGTGAAGCGCTCGAAAACCTAAAGTCACGAAATCCGATCTTACTCATGGGCGGTATCCACGGCGACGAACCTGAGGGCGTACGCCTCGCCACCGAAACCCTGAAGTGGCTGAAAAGCACCACCGGAGCTGAAAAAACACGGTGTCCCTGGATCGTCATTCCGTGCCTCAACGTCGACGGATTTAAAAATGAGACGCGCACGAATGGCCGCGGCGTCGACCTCAACAGAAATTACCCCTCTAAAGATTGGTCAAAAGAAGCTCGGGCTGAGCGTTATTTCCCGGGCACGAGCGCGGGCTCCGAGATTGAAGTGCAAGGCGTCGTCGAACTCATTCGGCAGATGAGCCCTCGGCTGATTATTCACTGTCACTCCTGGCAACCTTGCATCGTCGGAGCCGGGCCCAACGCACAGATCGACACGCAACGACTTTCAAGTTCGTCGGGCTACGAAGGCCGACTTGAAATCGGTTATCCGACCCCAGGCGCCCTCAGCAGTTTCGGATGTCACGATCTCAATCTTCCGGTGATCTGTATCGAAGAAGATGACCAATTGACAGATCACGACCAGATTTGGCCACGATTCGAAAAAGGCATGCGCGAAATTTTTGAGGATCTGTCTTTGCGAAGCGGCTCCGCGAAGTGAGGGCAAACTTTCAATTTCTTATTTTTGATCTCGACGACACTCTTCTGGATACTTTCGGGCAATTGCTGCCGCAGGCCTCCAAAGAAGCGTGCCTCGCCATGATCGAAGGCGGTCTCGCAACCGATCTCGCGTCGTGCCTCCGGGTCCGCGATGAACTCGCGCAAACATCGCAACGTGCGCAACTCTTCGAGACGATCGTGCAGCGGTTTGGCGTCAAAAGTGGCGCTCATGAAAAACAGGTGGCACAAGCGGGATTCAAAGCTTTCTACGATCGCAAAGTAGAATCCAGCATCGCGCTTTTTCCCGGCGTTCGCGACAGCCTTCACGATCTTAAAAATCGTTACTCGCTCCATCTCGTCACCGCCGGGCATCCCGACACGCAAGATGAAAAGCTGCAAATCCTCGATCTCAATTCGCTCTTCGAATCGGTAACGGTCGTCAATTCGTTTGCTGGCGAAGAAAAACTTCAGGCTTTTAAACTTATTCAAAAGCAAACGAAGGGCCTGCCTGGCCAATACCTCAGCATCGGCAATCGACTCGACACCGATATCGCGCCGGCAAAGAGATTGGGTTGGGCGACCTGCTGGGTCAAGTACGGTGAATACGCTCGCTCAATGCCTGCTCATACGAACGAAGAACCCGATTTTATAATCAACCGCATCCAGGAGCTGATTCCAACATGTCAGCTTTAAGATCGAGCGTTCTTATCATTGCGCATCCGAACTCAGCGGCGGTTTCACTCGGAGCTGACTTCGCCTCGTTCGATGAGGCGCGAAAATCAATCGAATTCACCCGTTACCCGGTCTTGGTTCTACCAAGCTTTGAGGCAAGTGCTCACGATGTGCAGGCCTTCATGGAGTTTGCGAGCAAAGCCTCGCCACTTTCTCAACGCGTGATCATCCAAAACGACACACCCGCCGAGAGTCTGCGCAAACTGATCAACACTGGCGCGGTGTTTCGCATTCTGACCTCCTTCGACGATCCGAAATTCGAAGTCACAATACGTGAAGCCCTTGAAGAACACAGCCTCTTGCAACAAAACGCCAAACTCATTCAACTAGTGAATGAGCAAAACGAAAAATTAAAACGCCTGACGACCGACCTCGAAGAGCGTGTTGAGCAGCGAAAGAAATCGCTAGAAGAGGCAAAAGAAAAACTGCTGGTCACTAACGACCGAGTTGAAGCGCTTCACCGAGCACTCGTCGCGATACACCGCGCGACCAGCATCGGTGAAATGGAGCGACTCGTAAATGAAGCGCTCACCGGGGCTCTCGGCCTTGCCTGGACGCGCGTCGTTTTTCAATCGCAAACCCGAATCCCGCAGCTTGACTCGCTTGAACAACTCGCCAAGAACGTATTCGTCGTGCACGGCGCACCGCTGATGCGCGGTAAAGACACGCTTGGGCAGATTTATTTTGCACGCCCCTCAACGAGACCGTTCACGCGTGACGAAACCGGTTTCTTAAGCCAGGTCGCCGACGCCGTCTCACTCGCGATCGACCGACTGACAAAACTTGAGCAATCAGAAAATCTCAAGCACCAGTGGGAAGCGACCTTCGATGCCGTTCTCGAACCCGTCAGCCTGATTACGCAAGATTTTACGGTCGTGCGAATTAATCGTACATTTGCCGACCGTTCAGGCGCCGATCCCGACAAAATTATTGGGCGGAAATGCTATGAGGCGCTCTTTGGGCGCACCTCACCTTGCGAAGGCTGCGCGCTGGCGAGCAACGTTCGCGACGCAAAAACACGTGGTCTCGATTTTCGCTTGAGACCCGCACGCACGGCGGGCGGCCAAAACGTCATTTACGATGTCTTCAGTCAACACATCACGCAACAGTTGCCGTTTAAGCACGAGCACTCTGAACTGTTCGTTAACATGTACCTCGATGCGAGCGAGCAATTGCGAGTCGAGAGGCAGATTGTCGACTCAGCGAAAATGGCCGAGTTGGGAACTATCGGTTCAAGCATTGCGCACGAACTCAATAATCCGCTCGGCGGCATGCTCAGCTTCTTGCAGCTCATCAAAATGGATCTGAAAGGTGACGAACCTTGGTACGGAGACATCGATGAGATGGAAAAAGGGGCCCGCCGTTGTCGTGACATCGTTCAGAATTTATTGGGCTTTACCAGAAAATCTTCGACCGACGATACGATCGAAATTTTAGATCTGCGAGACGTCATTGAACAAGCCGTGAAGATCACCGAACTGCAAACTCGCGCGACCGGTATAACTTTGACGCAAGAAATTCCTGACGAGAGCGTCGAAATTCGCGGTCACTTCAATGCCCTTGCGCAAACGCTTCGCGGTTTCCTGCAGAACGCGCAGGACGCGATTCGTGATCGGTTAGCGAGCGCACAAACTTTTAAAGAAAAATCTGTCGGCGAAATTCGCGTCAAACTTTCTACGCTCGACGGCTGGAACGTTGTCGAAATTCACCACAACGGTGTCGGCAGTGAAGGTGATTTTAAAAACTCCGAATCTTCAGATTCGGTGAAGGCCACTCTTCATCCCGGCCTTGGTCCAACTGTCGCCACCTTAGCGAATGAGGTCATTCGTGATCACGGCGGAAGGCTGGAAATCCGCTCTGCAAAAGGGCTAGGCGTTACGGCAATTATTTCCCTACCGCGTCCAGTTTTAGACGCTTGAGCCAGTTTTTTGACGCCGAAATTTGACACCTTCCCGCACGATCGCTCACCATTAAAGAACACGCACCGCCAACCATGATGGATGTCTTTCTCTAGACAGTGGCGGATTCGAAATTCCAGAAGGGAACTTTGATGCAAGGCTCGAACCGAATCTTGATTGTTGATGACGAATCGAGCTTGAGAACGGCACTTTTCCGCGTTCTCGATCGGCAGGGATTTCAAGTCATCACCGCTAACTGTAAGCGTGAAGCTGAAGCGCTAGCGTCGACTGATCAAGCGCTCGACTTAGCCATCGTCGATCTTCGCTTGCCCGACGGCGACGGGCTCGAGCTCATGCAACACTTGAAAGTAGCGCATCCGAATATTCAAGTCATCGTGATGACGGGCCACGGCTCGATCGAACTCGCGGTGCGCGCAACGCAAAACGGAGCTTTTCACTTCGTAACGAAGCCTTTTAATATGGAAGAGCTTTTGAGCATTGTCTCTCGAGCACTTTCGCAGAAGTCACTTCAAGTAGAGAATCATCAGCTCCGCTCGGCCCTGCATAAGAAATATCGCTTCGACAATATCATTGGCTCGTCTGAAGAGATCGGCAAAGTCTTGAGCATGATTGAGCGAGTTGCCGATAGCGACTCGACCGTGCTCGTGACCGGCGAGAGCGGAACGGGAAAAGAGTTGGTCGCAAAAGCGATTCACTACAATTCTCCGCGCGCGACAAAGCCATTTGTACCAATTAATTGCGGCGCAATTCCCGCAGAACTTTTAGAGTCTGAGCTTTTCGGCCACGTCAAAGGTGCCTTCACGGGTGCGATCGCGAACAGAATGGGGCGGTTTGAAATGGCGAGTGGAGGAACGTTGTTCCTCGACGAAATCGGCGAGCTCTCGCTTAATCTTCAAGTGAAGCTGTTGCGAGTTTTACAGGAGCGACGCTTTGAACCAGTCGGTTCGGCGAAAACTCAAGAAGCCGACGTTCGCATTATTGCAGCTACAAACGTGGATCTCGCAAAAGCCGTTAAGAACGGCCAGTTCCGCGAAGATCTTTTCTACCGCTTGCACGTCATTCCGATTGCGATCCCATCGTTGAAAGAGCGCAAGACTGACATTCCGCTACTCCTTCATCACTTCGTGCAGCACTTCAACACGACAAAGAATCGCTCGCTGACGGGCTTCTCACCAGACGCGCTCGAGGCGCTTTACCATTACGCGTGGCCAGGGAATATTCGCGAACTCGAAAACTTAGTCGAGCGCTTGGCGATTCTGAAAGGTAACGGACTCGTCGAGCCAGTCGATTTGCCCGAGCACTACCGTGCTTCGCGCTCGGATAACTTGATGATGAGTCTCGATGCAACCATCGACATTCCTGAAAATGGCATGGACTTCAACACAGCGGTCGACAACTACGAGAATCTTTTGATTCTCCAGGCTCTCGAAAAAACCGGCTGGAACCGTAACCAAGCCGCCGCTCTTTTGAAACTCAATCGAACAACGCTCGTCGAGAAGATAAAGAAAAAAGGCTTACGCCCGCCGCCCGAAGCCTCGGCGTAAACAGGGGTCGCAGCGTCAAGACATTCCAGCTGCTACCTTCATTGGGCGGGAGATCAAAAAATCTCCCGTACCCAAGGGCCAATCGAACGTCTTTAATTATTTTCCGGTCAGTTTAAGGCCGCAGCAGAGACAGAACATCAGGCGCTGCTTGCGGTAGTCGTTGTGCTTTTGCGTGTCGCACGCGACGCGGACTTTTGGATTTAACACGACTCCGCAAGAAGGACAGAATTTAACGGTCGCGTTTAAGCGACCGTGATTCATATTTCCGCAGCGTTCGCTCATCTCGACGCCGATACACGGCGCTTACTCTTTGTAGCTCGGGTGGCGACAGGGCGAACTCTCGGAACGAAAACCACATCTTCGCGGACTGATAAAGTGACGCCTCTGAACGACGTGTTGTTGAAGCGCTCGATACAATTACGTGCATGGCTCTCTTCAGACATTTCGACAAACGCGACGGTTTTCATCACGCCAACGTCTTCGACTTTTTCTAAGCGAACAGTTCTAACGTCGCCCACCATCGTGAGCAAGTCTTCGAGTGAATAGCGGTCGGCGTCCGCTGGTAAGTTCCCGATACGAATCTTAGTTCCCAAACAAATCTCCCGCGAAAAAGAGACGATCGACTGACAGACAAGTGTATCACACTTGGCGCAAATCCCCTAGCAATGCGGCCAAACGCACGGAGGTCGATTTGAGAAATTTGCAAATTTGAAAACCCCCGTTTTTTCCCGTATTACTGATGGCGTTTTGGGTGCCGCGTGTTAGGGTGCGCGGAAGTTCTGTCTTTACTTGAGTCTTTGGACATTCCGTCCCGACCTCCAGTTCGACTACCCAGCCTTTCGGAGGTCTTTATGGGAAAGAAATTATACGTGGGCAACCTGCCCTTCTCGGCTACTGACGCATCAATCACAGACGCTTTTGCAGCGTTTGGCACAGTCACTTCAGTGAAAATCATCACTGACCGTGATTCGGGCCGTTCAAAAGGTTTCGGATTCGTCGAAATGTCGACTGATGACGAAGCTCAACAAGCGATCGCAAAACTCGACGGCAGCCCTTGGGAAGGCCGTAACCTCACTGTCAACGAAGCTAAGCCTATGGAGCCACGCGATAACCGCGGTGGTGGCGGCGGCGGCGGTCGCGGTGGTGGCGGCGGCGGAGCTCGCTGGTAATCCAGCACTCCTGTTAGCCTAAATAAATTTAATTTGTTTAAAGCCAGTCCTCGCGACTGGCTTTTTTTATGGGCTTTTTTTATGGGCACCACTTGCAAACAATCGTCGAAAAAACTGACAGCTGTCAGTTTCCGCGACTTCGATCCTTTCAGACCCTTTGAGAAATCGCTCGGTTACGTCGATGCCCCGTGGCCTTTGCCTTGCTCTTTAAACCGATGCGATCTCACGACAGACTCTGCAAGGAAGCAGGGTAGGTCCCCTTTAATAAGGCGATGGCTTTCGGAGGATATGTGCTGGCGAAGTCGATTTGCAGTTTAACAGTTTGCTTGATGAGCGCTCTTCCGAGTGTTTGTTGGGCCTCTGTTTATTCGGCAAAAATTCGCCCGATGCAGTTCTCGCGAGCACGCCAAGACTTTTCGCGCGGTCTCGACGCTTCGACGATCCAGCCTGTTAAGTCGCGCAACGAAATGACCTCGGCGGATATTCAGAAGGTCATCCCCACCGATCTCGATGCGTCGCTGAACGAGCAACAGATCGCGACCCGGATCGTCGATCGTTCGCTGAAGAATGCATTGAACTCGGATATGTTAAAACAGAGTGCGTTTGGCCGCACGGCAGCTTCGGTTCAAAATTCGCTCCAAACAAATATCGTTGTGGCAAACCGCGAACCGAATTCGATCAAACATGAATTCAAATTCGCGATGGAGCCGGCCCAGAGTCAGGCGCGCCTTCGCTACACCGGTCTCGCCGATGCGTCTCTGACGTACCAAGCGACCAACTCCAAAACAGATCTCGAAATTCGGGAGCCGGTTCATTTCATGGCAACCGACGTCGTTTATCATCACACAACCATTCCCAACGATCAGCGCGACCTCATGAGCATGCGTTGGGCTTGGTAAAACATCTGCTTGAAAGCCGGCTGCGACCAACGCACCATTATCGAATGAAGACTCTCTCCACGTTGCTGAGCTCTCTATTCGCCGTCGTCATCTTTCAATCGTGTACATCGATGCGAAAGCAAGAGCCAGTCAGGCCGATCGTTGATCTCCATTTAACCGACGGCTGGCGCTGCGGCTTTGAGAAAGATGCGACGGTCTGCCGGCCGACCGATACTCAAAGTGAACTTTTTAAGGTGATTCTCTGGACGGCCAAAGCAGCGGGCCCGACCGACACGCTACAGAATTACCGCGAACACATGAAACAATCGAGAAAAGTACGCCTAAGACTCAAGCACATCTCATCGACACCGATCTCTGATAAAATAGTATCGATCAACGGAGTCGATTGGGTTGACGCCGTACAAGCCAACTCGGAGATTGCCGGATATACCACTCGGTACTTATCGACGGTCAAAGACTCGCTTGCGGTCGTCGTGACCTTCTCGGCGCGAAAAGAAATTTTTGAAGAGTATCAAAAAGAAATCCAGCCGTTTATTGATCACCTAGAGATCAATCTGCCTGCGGCAACAAAGACGAACTGAGTTGTCGGCGGCCGATATCAGAACGTGAGACAAGCGCGTCTGATTTGACCTCAGCGGCAATTGAGTAGGCCGCTTCGACCGCATCGCGAAGCGTGGCGCCGATTCCGACGGCGTTTAAAACGCGGCCTCCATTTGTCTGCCACGCGCCGTTTACAATTCGAGTGCCCGCGTGCAGCAGATATTGTTTTTCGGATTTCGTCGCGGGAATTGAGATCGCGGCTCCTCTTTTAGGTGAGTCCGGATAGCCGTTGGCAGCCAGAACGACGCAGGCCGAAGCGAGCGGTTTCCACTTGAGTTTCTGCACCGTTCCCGCTGCCAGTTTTGCAAGGACATCGCCCCAATCGCCGTCGAGGAGCGGAAGTAGCACTTGTGTTTCTGGATCGCCGAAGCGCGTGTTGTACTCAAGTACGATCGGACCTTCGGGCGTCATCATTAAACCGATAAACAGAACACCTCGGAACAAAAGTTTTTGCCGACCTAGCTCTGCGACCGATGGTTCAACAACGTCTTTTAAAATGCGCGCGTGAAGTGCAGTGTCGATCGCGACCGGAGCCACAACGCCCATGCCGCCAGTGTTGGGACCTGTGTCATCATCGCCGAGTCGTTTGTGATCTTGAGCGAGCGGCAAAGACGCATAGTCTGTTCCGTTCGTGAGGATGAGATAGCTAATTTCATATCCGGGGCTGAACTCTTCGAGCAGCGCGCGCGCACCCGCTTCACCCAAACTTCGCTTTTCGAAAATCGCGTGGGCCGATTCACGTAGCTCAGCCTCATTCTTACAAATGAAAACACCTTTGCCTGAAGCCAATCCGTCAGCCTTTAAAACGTAGGGTGGCGCAAATGCTTTTGCAGCGTTCATCGCGTCGTTCACCGTCGAGACGACAAAATAGCGTGCGGTCGGAACGCCTGCACGGATCATGAACTCTTTCGAAAAAACTTTGCTGCTTTCAAGTTGAGCCGCCGCTTGCGAAGGACCCATCACCGAAACACCGCGCGCGCGAAGCGCATCAGAGAGCCCACCCTCGAGCGGCACTTCGGGCCCAATGATCACGAGTTCAATTCTTTCGGCATGAATCAGCTGAAGGACCTGATCAAAATTCTGCCACTCGGTCGCGTGACATTTTGCATCGAGCGCGATTCCATCGCTGCCCGGCAGGGCGTGTACGCTAGAAACCGTCGCCGAACTTTTCAGAGCGCGGATGAGCGCATGCTCTCGTCCACCTTGACCAACGACCAGGACATTCATGCTCTCTAGTTTGCGGTGACCGCCCTCCTTTGGGTAGCGATCCCGCGTTAGACGCATCTGCGCCACCAAAAGGAAGGTCGCACCGAATTGAC
>JAYTHQ010000361.1:0-2719 GCA_043732445.1 Bdellovibrionales bacterium
GTTGATCTTCGTACCCTCACAAACCGCGATATTCTCTCGGCCGTGAAAACGCTGATCGAGCTCAAAAACGGCCGCGGCGTGATCGATGATATCGATCACCTTGGTAATCGTCGTGTACGTTCGGTGGGTGAGCTTCTTGAAAACCAGTACCGTATTGGTTTGGTTCGTATGGAGCGCGCGATCCGCGAGCGCATGTCTCTCCAAGATGTTGAGACAATGATGCCGCACGACTTGGTGAATGCAAAGCCAGTCAACGCGGTTGTAAAAGAATTCTTTGGCGCGAGCCAGTTGTCGCAGTTCATGGATCAAACGAACCCGCTCTCGGAGATCACGCACAAACGTCGTCTCTCGGCCCTCGGGCCCGGTGGTTTGACTCGCGACCGCGCTGGCTTCGAAGTGCGCGACGTCCATCCGACGCATTACGGCCGTATCTGCCCGATTGAGACGCCTGAGGGACCAAACATTGGTTTGATCGCGTCTTTGGCAACTTACGCCCGTATTAATAACTATGGTTTCATCGAAACTCCGTACCGCAAAGTTGAGCAGGGCAATATCTCGAGCGACATTAATTATATGTCAGCTCTAGAAGAGGCCGGTCACTACATCGCGCCAACGGGCGTGAGCGATCAAACGGCTCACATCACGACCGACAACTTGGTCTGCCGTGTGGATGGTGAATACGAAATCGTCGAGAAAGATAAAGTCTCGTTGATGGACGTATCACCTAGTCAGCTCGTTTCGATTGCGGCGTCTTTGATTCCGTTTCTCGAGCACGATGATGCCAACCGGGCCTTGATGGGCTCGAACATGCAACGTCAGGCCGTTCCACTTTTGCGTTCACGAGCTCCGCTCGTGGGCACTGGTGTTGAGCGCTTGGTGGCTCGTGACTCTGGAACAAGTGTTGTCGCAACAAACGACGGCGTGGTTGAAGAGGTCGATGCGGGTCGAGTGGTGATTCGTCGTTTTGCTAAGGGCGGAGAGCTCGGAGCCAACGTCGATATTTACAACCTCACAAAGTATCAGCGAACAAATCAAAATACCTGCTTCAACCAGAAGCCAATCGTGTACGTGGGCGATGCGGTGAAGCGTGGCGATATTATCGCCGACGGTCCATCGACTGAGCTCGGTGAATTGGCACTCGGACAGAACATCCTCGTCGCGTTCACGCCTTGGATGGGTTATAACTTCGAGGATTCGATCTTGATCAACGAACGTCTGATCAAAGAAGACGTCTACACGTCGATCCACATCGAAGAGTTCGAGTGTGTTGCTCGCGACACAAAGCTCGGAAAAGAAGAGATCTCGCGCGATATCGCCAACGTTGGTGAAGAAGCGCTCTCTGATCTCGACTCGAGCGGTATTATCCGTATCGGTGCTGAAGTGAAGCCTGGAAACATCCTCGTCGGTAAAGTGACACCTAAGGGTGAAACTCAGCTGTCGCCTGAAGAAAAGCTCCTCCGAGCGATCTTCGGTGAAAAAGCGGGCGATGTTCGTGACACGTCTCTGCGTGTTCCGTCAGGCGTTTCGGGAACCGTTATCGATGCTCAGGTCTACAGCCGCGAAGGCGCAGATCGCGATGAGCGCTTGCAAACGATCATCGAAGAAAAACGTCGTAAACTCGAAAAAGATTTGGCTGTCGAGCAGAACGTTATTCGTAACAACTCGCTCGGCAAATTGAAGACTCTCCTCGTTGGTAAAACAACGACGGGCGTACTCTTGAATGAAGATGGATCGCAAAAACTTCTCTCCAAAGGCCAGCTCATCACTGACGCTGATCTCGAGACGATTCCATTTGAGCTCTTGAATTACATTCCGCTTGAGTCTGATCTCGAGTTCCAGGTCAGCCGGATCATCGATGGCGCGCGCAACCAGCTCGACGCTGTTAAAATGGTCTTCAGCGAGAAATTCGATCGCCTTAAAAAAGGTGACGAGCTTCCTCCGGGCGTTATCAAAATGGTGAAAGTTTACGTTGCGATTAAACGTAAACTTCAGGTCGGTGATAAATTCGCCGGTCGCCATGGTAACAAGGGTGTCATTTCGAAGATCTTGCCAGCCGAAGATATGCCGTATCTCGCAGACGGAACTCCGGTTGACATGGTCTTGAATCCACTTGGTGTCCCTTCGCGGATGAACATCGGTCAGATTCTCGAAGTTCATTTGGGCTGGGCGGCTCGTAACCTGGGGAACCAGTTGCAACCGTACCTTGAAAAGTTCCAAGCGGATGAGGCTCGCAAACGTCTCAAAGACACGTTTGCCGACGCTGAGATCTCAACCATGATCGACGGCGCTGACGATGCATCCGTTAAAAAGATGTTGGGTCGTATGACCAACGGGATCCACTTGGGCACTCCGGTGTTCGATGGAGCTCGCGAAACTGACGTGAAAGAATTGCTCCGCCGCGCACGCGTCCCAGAGTCGGGTCAAATGATCCTTTTTGACGGACGTTCGGGTGAGCCATTCCAGAACCCAGTGACGGTCGGAATCATGTACATGCTGAAGCTTCACCATCTCGTTGAAGAGAAGATTCACGCACGGTCGATTGGGCCTTACTCGCTCGTTTCGCAACAGCCGCTTGGTGGAAAAGCCCAGTTCGGTGGTCAGCGTCTCGGAGAGATGGAAGTCTGGGCAATCGAAGCGTACGGAGCTGCGTACACCTTGCAGGAATTCCTCACGGTTAAGTCTGATGACGTGGCCGGAAGAACCCGCATGTACGAAAGCA
>JAYTHQ010000362.1:0-2712 GCA_043732445.1 Bdellovibrionales bacterium
TCGATCGAATCTGCAATTGTCGGGGCACTTGCGACGATCGGCATTTCGGCTCAAGGCCGCCAGACCGAGAATTCGGAGGCGACAGGCGTTTGGGTGGGGAGTCAAAAAATAGCGTCGATCGGAATTGGCGTTAGGAACTGGGTCAGTCTGCACGGGTTCGCGCTGAACGTCGATCACGACGACGCGGCTTTTCAAGGAATCAAACCGTGTGGATTTAGCGCTGATACGATGACCAGCATCGAAACCGTCCTGGGCCGAAGAGTCGAGCGATCTGTGGTCGAAGCCGCGCTTGAAAATTCGTTTCGCCTCCGCTTTTTGCAAACTGCCGCTGCCACCCGCTCAACCGATCCGCACATAAAAGCGTAGCGGGCGCCTTTCGCCGTCCGCGCCGGGAATCCGAGATCACGGACAACGGTTGGCCAGATCCGTTATCGCCGATCTGAAGGCCACGCCTGTGAGTACGTAAACTGCAAACCCCTCCCAATAGGTTTTAAAAACTCTTTGGAAGGATGTTGAGATGAATCAGAAAGCTACGATTGCCGCCGTTTTATTAGTCGCCAGTCTCTACGGCCAAGTTTCGCATGGCTCGGAGGTCGTCATGTCGCAAGATCGGTTGGCCAGTCTGAATGGCCTCCAGATAAAGTATCTTGCGAATAACGACCTGATTCGCTTTAACGGCAATCAAGCCATTCTCGATCTCGCGAAGCTCGAAACAGTTTTAAAAGCCAAGGAATCTAACGGCGACGTTGATTTTGCGAGCTACGTACGCAAAGCCTGCGTCCCCTACGGAAATACATGAACGCGCCTGCGAGTTTAGATTCTCAATTGGCGTTTTGGCTCCGCTTTATGGGCAGCCAAAACGCCCTCTCTTCGCCTGATGGTACCCGTCTCTGGAAAGAGGGCCTCGAAATCGTTAATCAGCTAACTGTCGGCACGTTTTCAAAATCAGACCTCGAGCTTTCAGATGTTGAACGAAAAGGACTTCAGCTCATCACCATCATGAGATCAAATGCCGATCTCAACTTCGACGTCATGGGCGATACGCCGGTCACCGCTGTTTCAACTATCTACCGCCGACTTCGCGTACTCGCGACGCGGAATTCAACTTCATATTCTTTTAGTGACCAACCCGAGCCTGACTTCAAACCCTGGACGAATGAAATTAATATTGGCTCTCGATTTTTCAGCGTTCATGAAAATCGCGTGAAGGTTCCGTTTTACTCTCTTCATCACGAGCGCGCGCATCTCGTTTTCTTTCAACGGTTCTATTCGAATCTCCCGCTCGATAACGCTGATCTCGCACGTCTCATCCTTCTTATGGAATGGTTCTGCATCTCCCTCGACCTCGTTCTCGCGCACGATTTAGTCATGGGTGGATTAACCGCTTGCCTCGAAGAACTCTCTTCATTCACTCCAGATCCAAATTTCTTCGCCTTAGCGGCGCGGGATCGCGTATCGATTAATCAAATCGCCGGGCGGTTTCGTCACACTTTCTTAACTGGCGAAGCCGATACCGTCGTTGAAAAGCTAATCTCAAAACAAGCATTGGAAAAACATCGTCAGTCTGCCAGCAAGAGTCTCGTCTATGAGTGTCGAAGCATTCCTTCTTCAGTGACGCACGAGAAAGCGCAACGCTTGTTTCATGATTTGTCTACGCGATCTTTTCTAGAAATCCTTGATAGTCAGATGCTGGCCATCGCTTGAAAATTCAATCATCGCTGGTTTTCAAAAACCAAAGCCAAAACTTCAAATTTTCAAACGGCCGACGCGCCAGTCTGAGCGGCCGTGACGTATTTCTCAAAAGACCCCTCGAGACCGAAGAGTCGCAGGCGCACTTTACGAACGAGCTCTTGGTCCTGCCACTTTTGCGTGGGGTCCAAAACGTTTTGAATCCTGTTGCGTTCGAAAACGGAGCGCTCGTTTATCCGTTCATTGAAAATTCGTTGCTAGATTTATGCGGCCAAGTGAGCCCGACCGACATAACCAGCATTTTATTAAGGCTTCTCAATACGCTGAGAGATCTTCATGAACGTTCGGTGATTCATGCCGATATTAAACTTGAGAATATTCGAATCTCTCCGGCAGGAGATACTTTTTTGTCAGACTTCGGCCGGGCGATTCAAGTCGTCGGGCACAAGCCAAATCAGATCGGCTCGCTGTCGCAACATCACGCTCCCGACATGACCTTGAGCCCAGCTTTTGATCTCTATTCTATCGGAGTGCTCGCTTATCAGCTCTTGTTTGGGCCCCACTTCATGAGAGATTTCGCTCTAAAAGGTCGAGACTTTTTGAAAATTCCAGAGTCTCTGAATTGTCCGGATAACCTACTTCAATTTATCGACATCGCCACTCGCCCAGACGTCAGCGAAAGGTTTCAATCGGCACAGGAGGCGATTTCGTTTCTAAAAAATGAGGTGAAGAGTCAACATTGTCGTATTGAATCTTATGACTTAAAAATGGGCTTCGAAGTCTACCTTGAATTCATGAAGAAAACTTTCGCGGCAAGTCGCCTGCCGATCTCGCGCTTTGACGCCTTTATTGGTGATCATGGCAAAAGCTACCATCGGCGATTGACCGATTGGGCCGGGCGACAAGACGCCATCCTGATCCACCTAAAACTGGGCGAACGCATCGCAGGAATTTTAGAAGCCAGCGTTTCTGCTGACGACATCGCTCTAATCAGCACTCTCTTTGTCGCCGAAGAGGCGCGGG
>JAYTHQ010000363.1:0-2705 GCA_043732445.1 Bdellovibrionales bacterium
GAAGTCACCGGCATGCCGCGCGAACTCGATGCGGAAAAAGCCGACAACCGAATTCTCGCAACCGCTCTCGCGTTGCAAAAACAATTTCCGAAGCTAGCGGTCGAGCTCATCACCAAAGATATTAATCTTCGGATCAAAGCCGACGTCTTTGGCGTCATCGCCAAGGACTACGAACCAGAGCGAGTCGATGTTGACGAAATGTACGAAGGCCACCGCACGGTCGACGTCGAGCCAGATGTGATCAATGAATTCTATAAAGAGCGCATCCTCACTCGCGAGACTTATCGCCTTCGTGCAAACGAATATGTCGTGATGCGAGATCTCTCGAACCCGAACCACAGTGCCATCGGGCGCTTTAGCGAAAAAGACGGCGGCATTGTTCCGCTCCTTTCGCCGACAGATTCAATATGGGGTATTCACCCTCGTAACGTTGAACAAACGTTTGCGATGGATTGTTTATTGAACGACGAAATTTTGTTCGTCTCGCTCGTCGGAAAAGCTGGCACAGGTAAAACGTTGATGGCACTCGCTGCTGGGCTGTTCAAAACTCTCGACGAAGGCCGCTTCCAGCGATTACTCGTTTCGCGCCCGATCTTTCCAATGGGACGTGACCTGGGTTACTTGCCTGGCGATATCGAGCAAAAATTGAATCCGTGGATGCAGCCAATTTTCGATAACGTTGAATACCTGATGGGTGCTGATAAGAAAGCGCAAGGCCGTGCCCAGGAGCTGATCAATCAGGGAATGCTGAACATCGAACCTTTGACGTACATCCGGGGTCGCTCGATTCCGAATCAATACTTAATCGTGGATGAGGCGCAGAACTTAACCCCCCACGAGATCAAAACCATCGTGACTCGCGCAGGTCAGGGCACCAAGGTCGTTCTCACGGGTGATCCGCACCAGATCGACAACCCCTACGTCGACTCGGCCACTAGCGGCCTGACGTACTCGGTCGATCGATTTAAGGGCCAGCGCCTTGCGGCCCACGTTACGTTAACAAAAGGTGAGCGCTCAGAGCTTGCCGAATTGGCCGCAAATATCATGTAAGCGTCTGCAAATTATTGACTTGGAATGGGCGGGATGAAAATCTCCGCCCATTCGTCTGTTTGGTATCGCTACGGCTCCGCCGTAGCTTTCGGAGTCCTCGCCATTCTGGCTATGGTCCTCCGAATTTTTTGTTTCAGGAGGGAGATCTGCATGTCCACACCACGGGTTGTTACTTTTCACTACACTTTGAAAGATGCAAAAGGGCAGCAGCTTGAGTCGTCTTTTGGTGACGAGCCCATGAGCTACCTTGAGGGTGTTGGTCAGGTGATTCCGGGTCTCGAAGACCAAATGCACGCCCTCAAAAAAGGCGACAAAAAGCTCATTAGCGTTAAAGCCGCAGATGCTTACGGCGAGTTCGAGCAAGACATGATCGTTCAGGTTCCTCGCGCGCAGCTGCCAAAAAAAGATGTCGCCGTGGGTGACCAGTTTCACGCCGACTCAGGCCAAGGCCACACTCAAGTGGTTACGGTGACGGGCGTGAACGAAACGCATGTGACGGTCGACGGGAATCACCCGCTGGCGGGCCAGGACTTAAACTTCGACGTCGAAGTGATTGACGTTCGCGACGCCACCAAAGAAGAACTTGAGCACGGCCACGCGCACGGCGCCGGCGGCCACCACCACTGAGTCCTGAAAATTCAAATTCGAAAGCAGGGGAGCGCAAGCTGCTCTGCTTTATTTAAGTTTTACCCGGAAGCAGGTCGCGAGTTCGCCACGGATTTTTGCCTTAAACAAAATTTCAGGGTGTGCAAGCTCGGTGACTTCACGAGCCGCCGCCGCAAAAGCGTCGGTATCACTCGTTAGAAAAATTCCGCGCCACGCAGCTTCGGGATCTCGCAGCCGAAGGCATTCGCGCAAAATGTCTCGGTAAAGAACGGGGTTCGTTGCTTTGTCACCGAACTGTACGCCAAAAGGAAGATTTGCGATGACAAGCGAGACGCCCGGTTGCACGTCAGCGAGTTGGCGCGAATCACCTTTTGCCAAATCGACCGGCGGCAAAATCGACGACGACTCATTGAGATTCTGGCGTGCGACGTCGATCGCATGAGCATCGATGTCGCGGCCGATCAGTTTGGCGTCTGGAGCATATGAGCGGAATTCCGCGAGCAAAGTTCCTGACCCACACGTCGGATCTAGAACAACGTCGTCGTTTCGCGGAACGCTGGCAAAAGCAATCGCGGCGGCAAGGGGTGGCGGGAGGCTTCCTTCGCGTTCGGCTGCGCGCTCGTTACGATGAGCCATGTGGCGCGCTTTAAACAGTGGCAAACCAAAGTACCAAGATTCGTCGATACAAAACATCCAGACTTCGTCTTCGGTCTCTTCATCGAAATCGTAACCGCGTTCACTCATCGATTTTGCCAAAAAGCGCGCTAGGTCCTGACGCTGAAAATGTTTTCCGGCGACGGTGACAACTAAGCGGCGAGCGCCGACGGCCTTCAGCTCATCGGCCATCAAAGCTAACTGGCGCTGCGAAATTTTAAATCGACCGTAAGCTGGGCAGCGTAAAACTGACTCGGCGGTTCGCAGCTCTGACAAACGATCATCAGTTTTGACATGATTTAAAAATAAAAGGTCGTGATTGCGCTGAAGCTTAACGAACATCTTCTGATCACGTGTCGTCGCGCCAACGAAGTTTAATTCTTTTTGCAGAACCT
>JAYTHQ010000364.1:0-2702 GCA_043732445.1 Bdellovibrionales bacterium
TTAGAAACCGACGGCGAAGAGATCGGAACAAATAAGCGCACGGGCTTCGGTGCTTGAAAGCCCCCGCACAGGCCCAGCCTTCACCCGAGCCTGCGCCGCGATCGCGATAAGATCTGCCGAGCTTTCGGCATCAGCCTCAAGGCTGGCCGCCGGTACGCCCCCGACAAGAGCGGACTGCGCATCAAGAAGAACAGAGTACTCGTGTTTCGAAAGTGCCTCGCGGAGCTGCCGAAGGCGCGCCAACTCACCGACTAAAAAACTCTTGAGAACTTTTAAGTCATCAGCCGAAATTTCGCTTTTTTTGAGTCGCTTCTTCAAACCAGCTCGCTCGGCCATCGAAGCTCTCATCTCGCGTTCGATTTTAGCCCGAACATCGCTCACGCCAATCAGATGCTGACGTAAATCTCCGGCAGGGGCTGGCGCCGAGTTTTCCGGAAGGCGCAAACGAACCATCGCCATCAGTCTCTCCAGCGTCGGCTCGCTCGAATTAATATAGCGAAGAAGCAGAGCCGAGTAAAACGACGGATCGGACTTCTCGGCGTAGATTTGCGATAAGTATCGCGAGCCTTCGGGAGTGAGCTTCAATAATCCTTCAAGTTCTTCAATCGCGATGCCCGGAATTTTTGCCGCGCCAAAATCCATGGTTTTGCGCAGAACTTCAAACTCGACGTCGCCGATATCCCCTTCCATCGACTGATAAACGATCGATGAAACTCGAAGCTTCAGATCATAGCCAACGACCAGCTCCCGCAAATGCTCGAGCGGTCTCAATGACGAGACGCCAAGCGTTCGCGCGAGGCGTAGTTTCAGTTTAAACATTTGATACGAAAATACCCCAAAGCCAGCGATCAGCCCCCACGGAACGACAACAATCACGCCAGCGATGGCTGGTTTTCCAAACGCGGTGGCGATCGGCGCCAAAACAAAGTTCGTCAGCACTTCAGCGGCGATCAGAGTCGTTGCCGCCGAAGGGCCCGAGGCCTTTAAGATATCGGTGATGACATGCATTTGTTTTAAACGGTGAACCGCTTCGCGCTGCGCGTGTTTCAGAATTGAAAATGGAACCTGCGGGTTTGTCTTTTGAAAATCCTGAAATACGAGATCAGCTTGGCGATCGAGCTCAGAAACGACCTGAGATTCCAATTGTCCAAAATTAGATGTCGCAGCAGACGGCGGTATCGAGACCGAGGCCAACGAGCGAAGACCCGGCGCCGCCATCGAAGTACTCGCAAACGACAACGCCAAGACGAGAGAAAAAAGAGAGTTCCTGTTGAGGGTCAGCATGCTGTCGACTTGAGCAAGACTAGCGCCGACTTGGCGGCACCGCCCCAACTTCCAGATCAAAGCAATTGGCTATCAGTCAGACAGTCGTGAAGCAGTTTCATGGTGAAAAGGGAGTGCGCAAAACGCGTCACTCCCTCGCCGGTGAGAAAATTCAAATCCTACGCAAAGGCGGTCGACTATTCGACGGTGATCCAAGTGTTTGCAACGCCGTACTGACGAACAAGTTGGTTAAAGACGTACGCATTATCCGGGTGGATACGGATGCAACCATGCGAGGCCACGCGACCTAACTTAGGCCAGTTGCCACGGCCAGTCCCGTGAATCGCGAATCCGCCGCTGATGAATACCGCGTATGGCATGTTGCCAAGCCCGTTGTAATCGCCGCCCGGAAACTTCGACGATGTATGGAAATCGTAGATCCGCCCGTCGGGGTGCGTGTCGAAGTTAGGAGTATCGCGTCCTGGGACACCGGTAGAAGTCGCGTAAGTCGCGTAGAGCGAACCGTTCACGTATAAATAGAGACGTTGCTCAGCCTTTTCTACGCGCGCGTAAACGCCGCACGACTCACGGTAACAGCTTGAAAAGAACGAAATCCCTTGAGGCAAGTGAGACTCAAGTCCCGTCGCGTCTTCGTAGTTTTGATCCATTTGCTCTAGGGTTTGCTGAACGTTCGGACTGAACGGGTCGAGCTCATCGAGCGCGTCGTTCTCGGTCGAGACAGGCGCTAATGCCGCTGGGACATGAGATTTTAAACGAACGTCTGCGCGAGCAGTCGCTCCAAACGATATTGAGACGAGCAGCACGGCTGCCCACAAACTAGCTTTCAATTTATAACTCCCGGTTTTTAAAGAACTCGGAGAGAGCGATATCTGCGGACGCTCCGTCTTGGCAAATTCAATTCGGTCTTGTCGATATTTCGGCGGTGTTTATCCGAATTTTTCTCGAAACTGGGGTCGCGAGACACTCGCGCTACCCCTCAACCATGCACTAAGTTTAGAAGTACCGCTTCAACCCGGCAGTTGCGAACTTTTGTGCATCTTTCGCTTCTTCCACAACCGGAGCCATCCCAAAGAACTCATGAGTGACGCCGTTGTAGTTCTTCGAACTCACGACCACACCGGCCGCCTTGAGCTTCTGCCCGAGTTCCTCACCCTCCGTGCGGAGCGGATCAATCTGTGCCGTCACGAGAGTCGTCGGCGGGAGGCCCTTTAAGTTTGCCGCCAAGACATTGATTCGCGGGTCATTCGCTTGATCCATCGAGGTCAGATAGTTTTTGACGAACCACTCCATCATTGGCTTATTGAGCGGCTTGGCATCGGCATTCTCTTTATAAGAAGCCGTGTTCATGTTGTTCCCGGCCACCGGATAAACGAGCAACTGCGCAACCGGCATTTGAAACCCCTCATCGCGGGCTTTGA
>JAYTHQ010000365.1:0-2701 GCA_043732445.1 Bdellovibrionales bacterium
TCGGGCGCAAGCGCCACGACCCAGCCAAATTTTTCGGGCGCTTTCGAGGCGAGCTGGAGGGCGCCGTAACCACCGCTCGACCCACCCATCACGCACCAGCGATTCGGATCGCGCGAAACCAAAAACAAGCCACTCGCCATCAGCGCCTGCGGAACTTCGTTGGAAATAAAAGTTCCGTATCGACCGGCGCCCAGGCTGTCGATAAATTGCGAACCACCCCACGCCGTCATCGCATCACAAAAAACATAAATCGCGCGCGGCGCTTCTCCGCGCGAGGCCGCCTGATCCAAGAGTTCGGGCGTTGGGATTTGAAACGTTTTTATATTAAACGTCTGCGGGCCATTTCCCGTGAACCCTGAGAGCATCAAGACGACTGGCCAGCCGCCGGCTGGTGACGCACCTTTTGGGATCATCATCGGCATCCGCCGAACCAACGGGTCACCCAACGGATTCTGTTTGAGCGCATCTGAGTCCACGCACAGTGTGAAGAGCTCAAAGTACTGAAAATCAAAGACGGCAAACTGCGGCAGGACCGTGGAACTTGTCATAAAACGATTGAAGTTTGAATTTCAGCAAAAAACCATTGAAGATTTGGCCGTGGAACAAAAAATGCGATGTCTCATGGCAGCTGTCTTTATTTTCGGCCCCTCTTTAGGCTCTGGCCAGGAGCTGGGTCTCTCGACTCCTGATAAAAACGTCGTCATGAAAGTCGCTGGCGTCGTCCAGTACGTCGAAGGACGAGTCGTGAAAACCGAGCCGTCGGGCGTGCAAACTGAAGTCGTCTATCAAACGCCCATTTACGAGGGTGATCGACTCGAATCGACCTCGGGAGCCGTTACCAAAATCGCTACTCGCTCGAGCTGCTTAGTTGTCTCGCGAGGGCAGGGCGCAGCCGCTGCACCGTCTGAAAAAAAGCCGTGGCGATTTCGCGCTGAGAGCATACGAATCATCTGCAGTGAAAAACCGTTGGCCGAAACCTTCGGCATCTCAAACGTTCCGTTTTCTATCAAAAGAGGTGAAGCACTTATTCTAGACGAACCTCTCCGCGCGATGTCACTGAGCGGGCAAGTGCACGTCCGCTCAAAAGCACTCGAACTGCGAAAACTGTATGCTGTCGGCGCAACTGTCACCGAGATCAGCCCGCAACCAAATGAAAACGAACTGCGACAACTCAACTTGAAAGAAAGGCCGCCTCACGAGTCGACGGAGTGGCCTGAAATCGCAAAACCTCCGACGGTTCGTGTGATTTTTGGCCCGGTCTTTGGCGGCGACCAAGTGCTCTACGATGCTTCAGACTTGTCACAAAAAGGTATGAGCGGAAATGGTCCTCGGCTTCAGCTCCACTTTCGCACGCAAGCCGATCATTCGATCATCGTGTCCGCGACCTCACGCGAATCAACCGATAAAGACCGAGAAAGCGGCCCAAACAGGCAGCCTGCCGATGGAGTCAATTCACACTTAGAATTTCTGCTACTTGAAGGCGGCTACCGCTATCATCATGACAAGTGGTGGTCGCCATTTTTCAAGTTTGGCGGCTGTAGTGCAAAATCGCGCATCGCCGTGCAGAACAATTTCAATGGCAACTTGAATTCGCAGAACACTTACACGTTTTACGTCGCGTCGGCCTCTTTTGGCGTCGACGCAAATTTGCTCCCGAAATTCTTGAGTCCCTTTGGATTTTACGCTTCAGCTGAAGCTCAAGCCATTCAAAGTCTGTGGCGCGACTCGGCACGCGTGTCCAATTACGGCAACCAGAATGGCAGCCAAGAACCTTACCGCCTGACAAGTTTCGACATCACGCTTGGCCTCGGTGTTCAGTACCAATTTTAAAAAGGAGTTTCGAAAATGACGATATTCACGAAAATTATCAACCGCGAAATTCCGGCCAAGATCGTTTTTGAAGACGATCAATGCTTGGCCTTTCGCGACGTCAATCCGCAAGCGCCGACACATATTCTGCTTGTCCCTAAAAAAGAAATCGCATCGCTGAACGATATCACTGAGGGTGATGCAAAGTTAATGGGTCATTTGATGGCTGTCGTTCCGAAAATCGCGGCCCAAGAAAAATTAAGTGATCAAGGGTACCGTGTCGTGATCAACACGGGCGATCACGCGGGACAAACCGTTCATCACATTCATTTGCACATTCTCGGCGGCCGCGATTTGGGTTGGCCACCCGGATGAACGAAGTTTAGGGAGCGATTCGGTGACGCTTCCACTCACCCAAAACGCGCTCAAAAACTTCGCGGTCATGGAGTCGGCTGTCGCCCCCGAGCCAGAATTCGATGCGCTTTGGAATCACTCTCCAGCCACCCCAAAACGGTGGGCACGGAACTTCTAAACCGTTGTACTTTTTCTCAACATCCGCGACCCGTGCTTCAAGGACAGTCCGATCAGCGATCGCATGTGACTGCGGCGACGCCCACGCCCCAATGCGCGAGCCTCGCGCGCGCGTTTGAAAGTACGCATCAGATTCGGCATACGATAGCTTCTCGACGCGGCCTTCAATCCGCACTTGGCGCCACTGCGCCGGCCAATAAAATAAAAGCGAAACAAGCGGATTGTCGTTCATCTCTTGTGATTTCTGGCTCTCGTAATTCGTAAAAAAGCGTGGGCCGCGAACGCCCTCGGCAGACTTCGAAAGTCCTTTATAATAAACGATTCTCGACGAGGGCTGACCTTCCGACGAAACCGTCGAAAG
>JAYTHQ010000366.1:0-9012 GCA_043732445.1 Bdellovibrionales bacterium
TCCTCGCGGAGAAGCTTTTCGAGGCCTTGCATCATCTTTTCGGCTTCGGCCGTGGATTTTGCTTCGATCGCAACAGCGATCACCGGCTCTGGCGGATGAATTGATTCGAGAACCACCGGGTGCGCTGTTAAACAAAGCGTATCGCCGGTCGCCGTAAACTTAAGTCCTACGACCGCGCCAATATCGCCCGCCTTTAATTCTTGGATCTCTTCGCGCGAGTTCGCGTGCATTTTGACGAGACGAGCGATGCGCTCTTTTTTGTCTTCGCGAGGGTTATAAACTTGATCGCCCACCTTGAGCACGCCCGAGTAAACACGAACGTAAGTCAAAGTTCCCGCGAATGGGTCGTTCGCGATTTTAAAAGCGAGGCTTGCGAGGTTCGCCTCCCACTCGAGCTTGCAGATGATTTCTTTTTCAGGGCGCTTTGGGTCGTGACCGATGATCGGCGGAACATCGAGCGGACTCGGGAGATAATCGATAACACCGTCAAGAAGCGGTTGAACGCCTTTGTTTTTAAAAGCAGCTCCGCAAAAGACAGGAAACACCTTCAGGGCGTTCGTTGATTTACGTAAAGACGCGCGCAATTCCGCTTCGGGGATCTCTTCGCCCATGATGAAACGATCGGTGAGAGCATCATCGAGCTCGGCGATTTTCTCGATCATTTGATCGCGATACTTTTGCGCCTCGTTGAGCATGTCAGCGGGCACGTCTCGGATATCGAAGCTCGCACCTTTTGCATCGCCCTGCCAGACGAGTGCCTTAAATTTCATGAGGTCGATCACGCCTTGGAGCTGATCCTCAAGCCCAATCGGAATCTGCACGATGACTGGATTTGCGCCGAGTTTTTCAACGATCGTTTCAACGCTACCGTAAAAGTTCGCGCCAACGCGGTCGAGTTTGTTGATAAAGCAGATGCGCGGAACTTTATGCTTATCGGCCTGGCGCCAAACTGTTTCGGACTGCGGCTCAACGCCATTCACCCCGTCGAACACTGCGACGGCACCGTCAAGCACTCGCAGCGAACGCTCAACTTCGATCGTGAAATCGACGTGCCCCGGCGTATCGATGATGTTGATGCGGTGGTCGTGCCAGAAACACGTCGTCGATGCCGACGTGATGGTTATGCCGCGCTCTTGCTCTTGTTCCATCCAGTCCATGACGGTGTCGCCGTCGTGAACCTCACCGATCTTATGGCTTTTGCCGGTGTAATAAAGGATGCGTTCAGTGGTCGTAGTTTTGCCCGCATCGATGTGGGCCATGATGCCGATGTTGCGCGTGAACTTTAAGTCTTCAAGTTTGCTGGGCTCACCGGCTGCCATGTCTAAGAATCCTCGAGACGAAATTTTCGAAACTATACGACGAAGCTAATGTGGCAACAAGTGGCAGAGCCCATGGATGGACGGGCCCGAAGGAGAGGCAAAAGCGTGCCCCCATCCTCGTACTGCCATTGCTCGACCGGCCCAGAAACACAAAACCCCTCTGCTTCACAGAAGGGTTTCGTTTCGTTCAATTTACCGAACTCATCACCAATTGTAGTGCGAGAACGCTTTGTTTGATTCTGCCATACGGTGAACGTCTTCTTTTTTCTTAATCGCGTTACCACGGTTGTTGTAAGCATCGACGATTTCGCCAGCAAGGCGTTTTGACATTTCTTTTTCACCGCGCTCGCGGGCGTACTCAGTCAGCCATTTCATTGCGAGAGCGAGACGTCGAGATGGGCGAACGTCGACGGGAACTTGGTAAGTTGCTCCGCCTACGCGACGTGAACGAACTTCGATTTGTGGCTTTGTGTTCTCGAGAGCTTTTTTGAAAGCTGTGAGAGGCTCATCTTCGGTGATCTTAGTTTTGATCTCGTCGAGCGCGCCGTAGAACGCCGATTGAGCAGTCGACTTCTTGCCGTCGTACATCATCTTGTTGATGAACTTCGCAACAACGATGTCGTTGTATACTGGGTCCGGGAGAGTTTCGCGCTTTACTGCCTGTTTTCTGCGAGACATTAATTCCTCTTTTGTGGGTCGGCCCGGCCGTTTGAAAATTCAAACCTGCGGACACGCTTCACGTTTCGCCGGTTCCGGAATTGGAACCGAATTAGCTTAAACTTTTACTTATTTCTTCGGACGCTTAGTGCCGTATTTTGAACGACCACGGACACGACCGTTAACCCCTTGAGTATCAAGGACACCGCGAACGATGTGGTAACGAACGCCCGGCAAATCTTTTACGCGGCCACCGCGAATTAAGACAACGCTGTGCTCTTGGAGGTTGTGGCCGATGCCTGGAATGTACGAAGTGACTTCGTAACCGTTCGATAAGCGAACCCGCGCAACTTTGCGGAGCGCCGAGTTTGGCTTCTTTGGAGTAGTTGTATAAACGCGAGTGCAAACGCCGCGACGTTGTGGACACTGGGCAAGAGCGGGAGAGGCCGTCTTGTTCTTTTGAACTTCGCGTTCTTTGCGGATCAGCTGGTTGATCGTAGGCATTAGTAAAAATCCTCATGGCCTTCGCGGCCGATATATCAAAATTAGAATTCGTGAAACTACTTGTCGGTCTTCAAGCCGTCAAGGGCGAAAGCCGTCCGTTAGGACGGCTTTCATCAGATTCCTGCTTAAAATTAGGGGTTTGTCGTTGCCGACGTATACCCGCCCACTCCTGGGAGCATCGAAGGAGCCTCAGGTGTCGTCTCGTCGACAACAATCTTGAACTTCTTGTAAGCCGAGAGGCCCGTACCAGCAGGGATCAAGCGACCCATGATGATGTTCTCTTTGAGGCCGCGGAGGTAGTCGGTACGCGAGTTGATCGCCGCTTCCGTCAGAACCTTCGTTGTCTCTTGGAATGATGCAGCCGAGATCCAGCTATCAGTTGAGAGTGAGACTTTCGTGATACCGAGGAGAAGGGCTTCGCTCGTTGCCGGCTGCCCGCCTTCTGCGATCACGCGATCGTTCTCAACTTCAAACTCAAACTTTTCGACTTGCTCGGCCGGCATGAACTTCGTGTCGCCCGTGTCTACGACACGAACTTTCCGGAGCATCTGACGAACGATAACTTCAATGTGCTTATCGTTAATACCGACACCCTGAAGGCGATAAACCTCTTGGATTTCGTTGACGAGGTAAGCCGAAAGCTCTTTCTCGCCGAGAACGGCCAAGATGTCGTGTGGATTCGTCGGTCCGTCCATGAGAGCCTCACCGGGCTTCACGTATTCACCTTCTCGAACCGCAACGTGTTTACCTTTCGGGATCAGATATTCTTTCTGCTCGCCGATCTCAGGCGTCACGATGACTCGCTGTTTACCTTTCACGTCTTTACCGAAAGTAACGTAACCCTCGATTTCAGAAATGATTGCAGCTTCTTTTGGCTTACGAGCTTCGAAGAGCTCGGCAACGCGCGGAAGACCGCCGGTAATATCGCGTGTTTTTGACGTCTCTCTGTGGATTTTCGCGATGGTATCGCCCGCGTGGATGTCTTGTTCGGCGTTAACCAAGAGCTGAGCGCCCACCGGAATAATCGCACGAGCAGGGATATCACGACCCGGCAGCATGATCTGCTTACCGTTCACATCGACAACGAGAACGGTTGGCTTCACGTCTGAAGATTTTGATTCAGTGATGACTTTGGTCGCAAAGCCAGTGACGGCGTCGACCTGCTCAGCCATCGTTACGCCTTCTTCGATATCTTGGAATGCGATCTTACCCGAAACTTCCGAGATGATCGGATTCGAGTACGGATCCCACTCGGCGAGCGTCATGCCTTTAGTCACTTGAGCGCCGTCTTTAATGTTCAAGACGGAACCGTAGACAACTCTGAAGCGCTCACGCTCACGACCAGTTGAATCGGTGAGAATCAACTCTCCGTTACGATTCATGACTGTCAATTTGCCGACGCGGTTGGTGACCGTAATGACGTCTTTGAGTTTGATCGAACCGTCGTGACGAGCGGTGTGAACCGATTGTTCAACCGAACGAGAAGCCGCTCCACCTAAGTGGAATGTCCGCATCGTGAGCTGAGTTCCTGGTTCACCGATCGATTGCGCTGCAATCGTACCGACCGCTTCGCCCATGTTTGTCTGGGCACCGCGCGCGAGATCTCGACCGTAACAGCGAACACAGATTCCACGGCGAGTTTTGCACGTGAGAACGGAACGCATTGTAACGGATTCGATGTTGAGTGCTTCAATCCGAATAACTTCAGCTTCATTGATCTCGCCGTTAGCGGGAACGATGACGTCTTTCGTGTAAGGATCGATAACAGCTTCGAGAGCGACCCGGCCGAGGATCCGTTCACCGAGAGGGAGAATGACTTCTCCGCCTTCGACGACCGGCGTGACCACGAGACCGCTTGTCGTTCCGCAATCGAGTTCGACGATGATCGCATCTTGAGCGACGTCGTGGAGACGGCGAGTGAGGTAACCCGAGTTAGCTGTTTTCAGAGCGGTATCGGCAAGACCCTTACGAGCTCCGTGAGTCGAGATGAAGTACTGAAGAACCGTCAAACCTTCGCGGAAGTTCGCGGTGATCGGCGTCTCGATAATTTCACCCGATGGTTTTGCGAGGAGACCCCGCATACCCGCCAGCTGACGAATCTGAGCCGCAGAACCCCGTGCGCCGGAATCTGCCATGACGAAGATCGGGTTGAATGAAGGCGCGATAATTTTCTTACCGTCGACCGTGAATTCATCCTTCTCGATTTCTTGCATCAACTCTTTCGCGACCCGGTCACCAGTTTGTGCCCAAATATCGACGACTTTGTTGTAGCGCTCACCGTCGGTGATCAAACCTTCGTCGTACTGTTGCTGAATTTCAGAAACTTGCTTTTCAGCTTCAGCGAGGAGCGTGACCTTCGACTTTGGAATTTTCATGTCGTCGATCGAGATCGAGATACCCGCGGTTGTCGAGTATTTGAATCCGTACGTCATGATGTTGTCGGCCAAGATCGCGGTTGCTTTGCCGCCAGCGACTCGGAAAGTCGTGTCGATCAAAACTGCGAGCTGCTTCTTGGTCATCGTTAAGTTGACGGCAGAGAAGGGCACACCCTCTGGAACGATATCGCTCAAGATCGCGCGACCAACAGATGTCTCTTCGGTCTTGCCGTTGATACGAACCTTACAAGCCGCTTGAAGATCAACTGCGCCGGTATCGTGAGCGTAGAGCGCTTCGGTCACCGATGCGAACGCGCGACCCGTGCCTTTAGCGCCCGGACGAATACGAGTCATCCAGTACATACCAAGAACGATATCTTGGGTTGGGTTGATGATTGGCTTGCCGTTGGCTGGGCTCAAGATGTTGTTTGTCGACATCATGAGGACGCGAGATTCAACCTGCGCTTCAACCGATAACGGAACGTGAACCGCCATTTGGTCACCGTCGAAATCGGCGTTAAATGCCGTACAGACGAGTGGGTGCAACTGGATTGCTTTTCCTTCGTGAAGAACTGGCTCGAACGCCTGGATACCAAGACGGTGAAGCGTTGGCGCACGGTTCAAGAGAACCGGATGCTCTTTTACGACTTCGGCGAGGATGTCCCAGACTTCAACTGTCTCTTGCTCAACGAGTTTCTTCGCTTGCTTGATGGTTGTCGAGAGACCGCGCTCCTCGAGTTTGTTGTAGACGAATGGCTTGAAGAGCTCGAGTGCCATCTTTTTTGGAAGACCGCACTGGTGAAGCTTCAGGCTTGGACCCACGACGATAACCGAACGACCCGAATAGTCGACGCGTTTACCGAGAAGGTTCTGTCTGAAACGACCCGACTTCCCTTTGAGCATGTCGCTCAATGAACGAAGTGGACGCTTGTTTGGACCGGTGAAGGTCTTGCCGCGACGGCCGTTGTCTAAGAGAGCATCGACCGCTTCTTGGAGCATGCGTTTTTCGTTACGGATGATGATGTCTGGAGCGTTCAATTCCTGGAGGCGCTTCAACCGGTTATTACGGTTGATGACTCGGCGATAGAGATCGTTCAAGTCAGACGTCGCGAAGCGACCGCCATCGAGTGGAACGAGTGGGCGAAGATCTGGCGGAATGACCGGCAAAGCTTCGAGCATCATCCACTCTGGTTTATTGATCGAATCCTTAAAGGCTTCGACAACTTTCAAGCGCTTCGTGAGCTTCTTGATTTGTGCTTCCGATTTTGTGTCTTTAAGTTCGATCCGGATTTTCTTTGAGAGATACTCTGGATCGATTTTGCGCAAGAGATCGCGAACAGCTTCGCCGCCCATGCCGGCTTTGAAGTTCGGGCCATGTTCGTTCAAGGCATTTTGGTACGCCTCTTCTGAGAGAACTGTGCCTTCTTCGAGGGTTGTCTCCATCGGATCGATGACGACGTAAGCTTCACAGTAAAGGACCTTTTCAACGTCTTTCAAAGACAAGTTGAGGAGGTTACCGATACGAGAAGGCAACGAACGCAAGAACCAGATGTGCGCAACCGGTGTTGCGAGCTCGATGTGACCTAAGCGTTCGCGACGAACTTTTGACTGCGTCACTTCAACGCCGCACTTCTCGCAGATCACTCCGCGGTACTTCATGCGCTTGTACTTACCGCATAAGCATTCGTAATCTTTAATTGGTCCGAAGATCTTTGCGCAGAAGAGACCATCACGCTCAGGCTTGAACGTCCGGTAGTTGATCGTTTCTGGCTTTTTGACTTCGCCGAACGACCAGCCGCGGATCATCTCTGGCGAAGCCAAAGAGACACGGACAGCGTCAAACGAGAGTGGATCTTTCGGTTTATCGAAAAAGTTTAAAAGGTCTTTCAAAACAGAACCTCGTTTATGTTTGAAACGCGTCTTGCGTTTCGTCTTTCGCCACAAGTGCTCAAGACATTCATTTCGTTTTCAATCTCTATCGCTCTTCATACACCCGAACTCGTACGGCCTAGTTCCACATTCGGAGGAACCTAAGCGACCGTTTTTCAACGGCCGCTAAGCTGGCGGTTACTGTTCGATTTCCTGTTTGTCGGTGAGAATGTCGGACTCAATGAGCTCGACGTTCAACGCCAACGACTGAAGTTCCTTAACGAGAACGTTAAACGATTCAGGTAATCCTGGCTCGAGAACGTTTTCGCCTTTGACGATACTTTCGTACATGCGAGTTCGGCCGGCGACGTCATCAGACTTAACCGTGAGGAACTCTTGAAGCGTGTACGCAGCGCCGTAAGCTTCGATCGCCCAGACTTCCATCTCTCCGAGACGCTGACCACCGAACTGAGCCTTACCGCCGAGTGGTTGTTGCGAAACGAGTGAGTAAGGCCCGATTGACCGTGCGTGGATCTTTTCTTCGACCAAGTGGTGAAGTTTCAGCATGTACATCACGCCGACCGTGACAGGGTTTGCGAACGGCTCGCCGGTACGTCCGTCGAACAAGATCATCTGACCTGATTCTGGAACCTGCGCACGGCGGAGGAGTTCTTTGACGTCTGTCTCACGAGCACCATCGAACACCGGAGTGCCGACATGAACGCCCATGGTCATGCGTGTGAGCATTTTCTTAACCGAAGCATCGTCTGCACCGTCGACGAATTTGTTGATGTCTTCATCAGCAAATGTCGCTTTCAGCGCTGAGCGAGCCGCATCAGCCTGGAATTTGCCGATGTGGTGCTCAAGTTGTTGGCCCAAATTGCGAGCTGCCCAACCCAAGTGAACCTCAAGTACCTGACCAATATTCATCCGGGAAGGGACGCCGAGTGGGTTCAAGACCATGTCGACCGGAGTTCCGTCTGCGAGATACGGCATATCTTCAGCAGGCAAGATCTTCGAAACGACACCTTTATTACCGTGGCGACCGGCGAACTTATCACCGACTTGAAGTTTACGTTTAATAGCGACGTAAACTTTGACCATCTTGATGACGCCCGGAGGGAGCTCGTCGCCTTTTTTGAGGCGGTCGAACTTCTCGCTGAACACCATTTTCACGGCGTCGAGCTGGTTCCGTGCGCCGTCGATGATACGGATGACTTGATATTCAAGATCCGACTCAAGCGGGATATAATTCAAGAGCTCGAAAGGAATCGCCTCGAGATCGGCGTCTGTGATGACTTGACCTTTCGAGAGGAGCTTTTGAGTTCCATCTTCGTTTAAGAGCACGCTCGTTGTTGTTTTACCCACCAAGAGGGTTTTCAATTTTGAGAGCGAGTTATTTCGAATAACGTTCTGCTCGACCGCTAAATCTTTTTCGAGTTTGCGACGCTTTTCTTCGATGATCGTTTGCAAACGCTCGTCGCGATCTGCGCCTTCGCGGCTGTAAACCTGAGCGTCGATGACCGTTCCGTAAACGCCCGATGGCACACGCAAAGACGTGTCACGGACGTCGCCGGCTTTTTCGCCGAAGATCGCGCGGAGGAGTTTCTCTTCAGGTGAGAGCTGCGTCTCGCCTTTCGGCGTGACTTTACCCACGAGGATCGTGCCCGGTTTTACTTCGGCGCCGATACGGATGATGCCGCTCGTGTCGAGGTCACCGAGCGCTTCTTCGCCGACGTTTGCGATATCTCGCGAAATTTCTTCTTTGCCGAGTTTTGTATCGCGGGCAACGCACTCGAACTCTTCGATGTGAATCGATGTGTACGTGTCGTCTTTAATGAGACGTTCGTTGATCAGGATCGAATCTTCGAAGTTGTAGCCCATCCACGGCGTGAACGCGATCAGGATGTTCTGACCGAGTGCAAGCTCGCCCAACTCTGTCGAAGGTCCATCGGCGATGATATCGCCTTTGCCTACGGCATCACCGACGTTAACGATCGGCTTTTGGTTGAAGCACGTGTTTTGATTTGTGCGCTGATACTTTGTCAGGTTGTAGATATCGACGTTGGCGCCGAGCTCTCCGCCCTTCGCGAAACGACGAACCACGACCCGACTTGCATCGACTTCTTCGACGACTCCGTCATTTTGCGTAACGACCGATGTACCCGAATCGCGAGCGACCAAGCGCTCGACACCCGTGCCGACGAGCGGAGCTCGCGAACGAAGCAGCGGAACAGCCTGACGTTGCATGTTCGAACCCATGAGGGCGCGGTTCGCATCATCGTGCT
>JAYTHQ010000367.1:0-2687 GCA_043732445.1 Bdellovibrionales bacterium
GTAAGCGGTCACCGGAAGCAACGGCGGTGGCCGCATCACTCTCGGTCTTCTCGTCTTGCAAGGTAAACACACGTTCGGCCCCGGAGACCGAATTCTGCACAACCTGGTACTTTTCAAGAATCATGTGCAGAGGATCGATGAACGCCCGCACGTGAAGTAAAAAGGCAACCATCGCTCCCGTCGTCAAAGCGTTCGAAAGCGCCAAGCGACCGCCAAAATAAAGCGCGACCCCAACCGATGTTGCATTGAAGAGGCTCACGATTGGCCACAAAAGCGCAAACGCCGTCACCTGTTCCATCATGTCGCTGCGGTACTCACCAGAGAGGCGGGTGAATCGAGATTTGTTTCGGACCACGCGCCCGTAAAGTTGCAACACTCGCATGCCGCCAACGTTCTCGGCGACGAACGCGTTAATCGCGGCGAGTTTCGCTTTAGATGCCCGCTGAGCTGCAAAAACACGTTGGCTCAGTCGATAGACGATGTAAACGAGAGGCGGCGCGACGGCCAATGTCAAAAGCGTGAGCTTCACGGAAATCGCGAGCATCGCGGTGATGATCGCCGCCATCGAGACGAGCGCCGCGAAGACATTGATCAAGCCTTGCGTAAAAACTTCGCCGAGCGAAACCACGTCGTTCGTGAGCCGCGTGACGACTCGGCCACTTGGCGTTCGATCAAAAAACGAGACCGGGAGGTCTTGAACGTGTCGAATCAGCTCTGAGCGTAGTTCAAAAAGAACGGCATTTCCAACTCGTGCAAAGACGTAGCCTTGCACGTAATCCATGATCGCGACGCCCACAAGCAAAACAAAATACCCGAGCGCAGCCAGAACTACGACGTCGCGATTTTTTTGCAAAACGCCGTGATCAATAGCATATCCAAAAACGACGACAGCTAAGCGCGCGGCCGCCGCTCCACAAAAGACCGCCGCAATTGAAAGAAAAAACGCGAACTTTCGGCGCATGAAATAAGGCCAGAGCCTGATCAAAATCTCGAGTACCGACGTGCCTACGCGAACTTTGTCTTCGAGGTGCTCATTTTGCGGAGGCGGAGCAGATGCAATCGAAGTCATAGCGGAGCTCTAGGAACGTTCGATTGCATGTCTTCGAGTTCGCGGTAGGTTTGGCAACTCCGTAAAAGTTCGGCGTGCGAGCCGACGGCTTCGATGCGTCCTTGGTTCAAGACAACGATGCGGTCGGCGTGCCGGAGTGTTGCCAACCGGTGCGAGACGAGAACCACCGTTTGCGTCGACCCCGCACCGCTCGCCCGCTGCAATTCCTGAGTGATCATTTTTTCGGTACGACCGTCGACGGCGCTGAGAGAGTCGTCGAGCATGACGACTTGCGAACGACGAATCATCGCGCGGGCGATCGTTAGGCGTTGTTTTTGCCCACCCGAAAAATTAACTCCACGCTCGCCCAGGTAGGCGCCGTAAGAGCCCGGTAAATCTTGAATCTCGCGATCGATATTCACGAGCGAAGTCGCCTCTTGGATCGGCTCTAAGCCCGGAAAATCTTTAAAACCCAACGCGACGTTCTCGGCAATGGTATCGCTGAATAAGAAAACGTCTTGCGGAACATAAGACATGAGCTGCGAGAGTGAATCGCGTCGAATATCTTCAATCGGAATCCCGTTGATAAAAACTAGATTGCGCTCAGTCGGATAAAGACGTGACGCCAACTGAAGCAATGTCGTTTTACCGGCACCAACTGGACCTACAATCCCGATCGTCTCGCCCGCACGAATAACGAGCGAAACGTCATTAAGCGCATCGGCGACCGCTCCCGGATATCTAAAAGTGAGCCCTCGAAGCTCGAGTGACTCAAATCTATCGATGGTGCGAGTGCCGAGGTCTGGAATATCGGTTTCGGTTGCGAGAAGTTCGCCGATTCGATCAAAGCTCGCGCGCCCTTGTTCCATCATGCTGACGGCAAAACCGATGGCACTAAAGGGCCAAACCATACGGCGAACGTAATCATAAAATGCAACGAACGTTCCGAGTGTCACGGCGCCGCTCGTAACGTCGGGCGTACCCCACCAGAGTAACGAGACGGCGCCTAATACGGTCGCCGATTGAAACGTCGGCCCAAAGAGAGCGTCGATCTGCGCCACGCGATTGCAACTGCGTTGATATTCGCGCGATAAGCGGTTAAATGAATCCAGTTGATTCGCCTCTTGCGCGAAACCCTTAATAACTCGGACACCCGAAACAATTTCTTGTGCGCGGGCAGACACGTCAGAGAGGCGATCTTGTTCGGCGCGGTAACGAGTGTGGATCGCGGATTCAAGTTTCTTCATGATGAACGGCAGGAACGGAACAAAAAGCAGCGTCTTCCATGTCCAGTCAAACGACAGCCAACACATGATCGGAACGATCATCACGAGCAAAAAAATCGCGTCGAGCAAGGTCAGCATCCCAGGCCCAATCGCCATCCGGAAGGAGTTCACGTCGTTCGTGATTAAACTCATTAACTGTCCAACAGGGGAGCGTTGATAAAAGCTCGGCCCCAATTCCGTGAGTTTGCCGAAAATCCGAATTCGTAAATCGTTCGCAACCGAGTGATGAAAGCGGCCAAAGAAATACCGCCAGCCAAATCGGAACAGCGCCACGAAACTCATAAGTCCAATGTAGATGCCAATCGCCTCCGCCAGCCGCGAAGGATCTTTGGCGGTGACGGCATCAATTGCGA
>JAYTHQ010000368.1:0-8955 GCA_043732445.1 Bdellovibrionales bacterium
CACCTTCGCAGCACACGATTTCTATGAATGAGCCGATGAAGACGGACGGGCTCACGTTTTATCAATCAAGTTTTAATGAAGATGATCGTGGCCGACCGACGGCTTCAGTGTTTTCGGTGAATCGAGATCCGGGTCGCTGGGTGAAATATCTCGGTTGTCTGTTGATCGTTTTTGGCTCCATTCATCTGTTCTATTTTAAACGTAAGAAACGCGTAAAAGCGTCGCCAGCGGCGGCCTTTCCGGTTGCGCCATAAGGATTTTGAAACATGCGTCAGATGCTTTCTTTCTTTAGTTTCTCGTTTGCTGGAGTGCTGTTGTCTGGTGTTTTGGCTTTGACCCCAAACGCACTCGCCGATGCGACCGCGCCACTTCGCTATTTGCCGGTCCAAGACGCTGGTCGCGTGAAGCCTCTTGAAACTCTCACTCGAGAGGCGTTGCAGCTGGTTTACGGATCGCAAGCTTACCGAAGTCCCGACGGAAAAAAGCGGCCAGCGCTTGAGACCGTGATGACCTGGATGCTCGTTCCGCAATTCTGGGATACGCAAGCGATCGTCGAAATCAATCACCGAGGTCTAAAAGATTCTTTAAACCTTCCGAACGAACAAAAATATTTTTCTCCCGCCGAGCTCTTTGCCAACGGGCGACTCGTTCTCGTCATGCAAGAACTCGCTTCGTACCGTGAGACAAAACGAAAACTTGATCCTTATTATCAAGCGGCGTCTCGTCTCGAGAGCCAGCTCGGCCAGTTTCAAGCGTTTAAAGACGGCAAAGCCCTTCGGGTGGCGCCGCCTAAAGAGGGTGATCACTGGATCACCGCCGCCGAACTCGACGGGGATTTAAAAGAAAAGTTTGCTGCGGTCGCGCGCGCGTTTGTCCATGCACTGCCCAAAGAAGCCAAAGCCGGCGAAACCACGGAGCCGGCCGATCCGAACGCAGAGGCCGCTCTCAAAGAAGCCGTCGAGAGTTTCAAGGCGGCCGCGCGGGCGCAAAACCCGGCACTCTATCCGACCGACAAATCAATCGCGATCGAAGTCCACTACGATGATTTTCATCCGTTCATGTGGGCCTGGATTTTCTATGTGTTCGCGGCACTCACGCTCGCGTTTTCGTGGCACATGGCAAATGACAAAATTGCCCGTGTTGGGTGGGCTCTCGCGCTCACGGCTTTTGCACTCCACGCCTACGGTTTCGGGCTTCGGATTTATCTCACTGGACGCCCACCGGTTTCGAACATGTATGAGTCGGTGGTCTGGGTTTCGTTCGGTGTGGTTGTGTTCTCGATGATTTTTGAATTCCTGAACAAAAAGAAATTTATTCTACTCGCCGGTTCTTCGATTGCGGTTTTGTGCCTGGTCGTCGCTGATCTTGCGCCCACAATTCTTGATCAGAGCGTTCAACCGCTCGAACCCGTTCTTCGAAGCAACATGTGGTTAACCATTCACGTGTTGACAATCACTCTCAGTTACTCTGCCTATTTTTTGGCTTGGGGCCTTGGCAACATTGGCTTGTTTTTCGTCCTTCGCGGCGAGAAACCGACCGACGAAAGGCCTCGGGCCTTCTCGCATTCAATCTATCGCGCGATTCAAGTCGGCGTCGTGCTGTTGGCCGCCGGCACGATTTTAGGCGGCGTGTGGGCCGACTACAGCTGGGGCCGGTTCTGGGGCTGGGATCCAAAAGAGACCTGGGCCTTCATCGCGCTGATGGGATACCTCGCGCTTCTGCACGCGCGCCTGACGGGCTGGGTGCAGAATTTCGGTATGCTTGTCTTCTCGGTTGTCGCGTTTAACCTGGTCTTAATGGCCTGGTACGGCGTCAATTTCGTGCTCGGTGCGGGGCTTCACGCATACGGCTTCGGGGCGGGCGGAATCGAGTATGTGGGGGCCTTCGTCGCTCTCGATCTGCTGTACGTAGGTTTCGTCGTTTACGTAAAAGCGGAACGGACGCGCCTCGCAAACAAGCCGAAGGCGAGTTAAGTCTCGGTTCAGAAACTTCGAGACTTTGTGGGAATTGAAGACGTGCAAGATAACCAGGCCTCGCCGTTTTCAATATCCTCTCAAAAAAGATTTGCAAGTCCCCGCAATTTCGAAGACTTTTAATGTGCAACTTTAGAAAATACGGCGCTGGTCGCCGCGTTTGGCCTTAAAAAATTAAGGGCCGGGGGATCATCGTGAAGACCCGTCATTTTCTTTTTTTATTCAGTGCGCTTTTGACCATCTTGGTAACAGCGGGCTTCGGTGGTTTGAGCGGCTTCAGCGGTTGGGAATGGGGCTCAATCGGCTACAACAAGGGTTACGCCCCTGAACAGCCGATTCACTTCTCGCACGAGCTTCACGCCGGCCAATACAAAATCCAGTGTTTGTATTGTCACTCGTCGGCGGAGCGGGCCGCTCATTCGGCAGTCCCAAGCTTAAATATTTGCATGAACTGTCACTTGGTTGTCGCGACCGACAAACCGAGCATTCAAAAAGTCTCAGACGCTTACAACAACAACACGCCGATTCCGTGGGTGAAGGTTCACATGCTACCGGACTTCGTGAAATTCAATCACCAAGCTCACGTGAATAAGTTCGGTGCGCCGAAGGCGTGTCACAAGTGTCACGGGCCAGTTGAGTCGATGGAGACAATGTACCAATACTCGAGTCTCTCGATGGGTTGGTGCGTGAACTGTCATAGACAGCCAGAGAATCTAGCGCCTGTTAGCTGTTCAACTTGTCATTATTGAAAAAGCTCGAAGGAACAAACATGAGCGAAAATACAACGTCGATTTCTCAGAGCAACTACTGGTTGAGCCTTGATCAGGCGACCGGCAATCCCGATTTTGCAAAACGCGCCGAGAACGAGTTTCTCTCGTCGCCTTACGCAAGCCTTCAGGGCCAAGACGGTTTTGCCCGCCGCGAGTTTTTAAAGTTTATGGGTGCCAGCATTGCTTTGGCGACGACCGCGTGCGTTCGTCGCCCAGTTCAACGAATCATTCCCTACGCAAAAGCACCGATCGAAACGACTCCCGGAGTCAGCTCTTTTTACGCGAGCACTTGGTTTGACGGAGTGGAAGGTTACGGAACGTTAGTTCGTACGCTTGAAGGCCGGCCAGTTAAGATGGAAGGCAACCCGCTTCACCCTGTCGGACTGGGCGGTTTACCTGTTCGCGCGCACGCCGAAGTTCTTTCGCTTTACGATCCAGATCGTTTAAAGGGCCCAGTTCGCAACTTGCAAAACAAAACGCGCACCAACCGCGAAACCATCGGCGGTCAGTTTACAGACATCGATACAAAGATCACTGCAGAACTCGCAAACGGTGGCGTTGCCATTCTGACATCGACACTTCCGTCGCCATCGACGCGCGCGCTCATCGGTGATTTTACAAAAGTTTATCCGGGCACTCGTTGGGTCCAGTACGACACGCTCGGCACCGACGCCGTTCGCGAAGCGGCTCGTTTGTCTTACGGCAAAGCGGTCACGCCTCGTTACCGCCTTGATCACGCGAATCTCGTTGTCACGATCGAGGCCGATCTTCTTGGCACGTACATCTCACCGGTTGAATTCATGAAGCAGTGGTCGCCTCGCCGTGCGCCTGGCAAAGATCAGCTTCGCTTGGTTGCGATCGAGTCCATGATGACATTGACGGGCATGAACGCCGACGACCGCATTCGCATCAAGCCGTCACAGCAGCTTGAAGTCGTTCACGCGCTTGCCGACGCGCTCCGTGGCAAAGCGACAATGGTCGCTGGCGTCGACAACGAAATGCTTTCGAAAACCGCAAAGCAACTAGCTGCGAACCGCGGTCAATCGCTGGTCATCGCGGGCGGGTTGCAAACGCAAACTGAAGACGCTGTCGATCTGCAAATCGCGGTCAATCATTTGAATTCTCTTTTAGGTAACGATGGTCAAACGATCGATCACGAGACAGCTGTCGTGCTGACTCGCGAAGGCTCGGGTCAGGACCTCGCGGCTTTGATTGACGATATGAATGCCGGCAAAATCAAAACTTTGATCATTCATAATTTGAATCCGATCTTTGCATTGCCAGTTGATTCTGGTTTCGCTGACGCGCTCGCGAAAGTCACTACGGTCATTTCGACTTCGAATTTCAATGATGAAACTGCGAAGCACGCAAACTACGTTTTGCCAGCGGGTTCAACCCTTGAATCATGGGGCGATTATGAACTTCAGACGGGCGTTTACTCGATCCTGCAGCCGACGATTCGTCCGCTGCACGAGTCGCGCTCGTTTGAGGAATCGCTTTTTGCCTGGGTCAAGACGGCAAAGAACGCCCCGGCGCGCGTCGCGAAAGCCGACGGTTGGTATAACTTTGTTCAAGACCTCTGGAAGTCCGACATTCTTCCGCGCGTCTCTGAGTCGAAAGGCAAAACATTCGACGAAGCGTGGACCTACATTCTTCAGCACGGCGTTGTCTCGACAACGACTGATCGCCGCGCAAAAGCGGGCGTCGCTCGCTCGTTCTCGCAGGCCAGCTTAAAAGTTCGCGCAAAAAAAGAAGCGACGTCAGGCTACGAATTGGTTCTCTATCCAAAAATTCAGATCGCCGATGGTCGATATTCAAACGTCGCCTGGATGCAAGAGCTTCCGGACCCGGTCACCAAAGTCGTCTGGGATAACTACGTTTCCGTGTCTCCGGTCACGGCCGAAAAAGAAGGCCTTAAACTCGGCGACGTGATTGAGCTTGTCGTGGGAGCCAAAAAGCTTCGCGCGCCCGTACACATTCAGCCGGGTCTTCACGACGACGTCTTAGCGCTGGCGATCGGTTACGGCCGAACCGATGGCGGCAAAGTTTCGAAAGATGTTGGCGTTAACGCCAATGTGTTGGCGGCCTTCAACGCCGGTCGTCCGATCTACGCTGGCCAAGCAGTCACGTTCAAGAAAACCGGCGAATTCTACCGCATCGTTTGCACCCAAGACACGCACGTGATCGACGGTACCGTCGCGGATCGCCAGCTGGTTGCCGAAACAACCAACGATGCCTGGATGAAAAACGAAGGTGCCGGCATTCGTAAGCACAAGATCTTTTCGATCTGGCCCTCGCATACGTATTCGAAACACAAGTGGGGCATGTCGATCGATCTTAATACATGCACCGGTTGTTCCGCGTGCGTTGTCGCGTGCCAAAGTGAAAATAACGTTCCTGTCGTCGGCAAACGCTACGTCATGGACGGTCGCGAAATGCATTGGCTCCGGATTGACCGCTATTACCGGGGTTCGGTCAGCGCGCCTGACACGATTTTTCAACCAATGATGTGTCAGCACTGTGAAAATGCGCCGTGTGAAACGGTCTGTCCGGTGCTCGCGACGGTTCATAACGACGAAGGCTTAAACGACATGGTTTACAACCGTTGCGTCGGCACACGTTATTGCTCGAACAACTGTCCTTACAAAGTCCGTCGCTTCAACTGGTTTAACTATTCAAAGCGCGAAGCGCCGTTGCACATGGCGCTCAATCCCGACGTTACCGTTCGAACTCGCGGAGTCATGGAGAAGTGCACGATGTGCGTTCACCGGATTCGTCAAGCGACCCGAGTGGGCGTCGAAGCCAGAAGCGGTGGCAAGCTGGCAGACGGAAGTTTGAAAACAGCGTGCCAAGAATCATGTCCCGCAAACGCCATCGTGTTTGGTGACCTCAATGACAAAGACAGCGCAGTCGCTAAACTGTTTGCAAATCAACGCACGTATGCAGTGCTTGAAGATCTGAACACGGCACCTCGCGTTCGTTATATGAGCCGCGTTCGTAATACCGAAAAACTTCAGTACGAATCGCACCTCATGGCCGAACCCGACGAAGAGGGCGGCGAGAAAAAAGACGCCGAAGCAAAAAAGCCTGAAAGCGCGATGAACAAACCTGGCGGCAGTGCGAACACTTTGGAGCTTGTATGAGTGAAGTTTCACGCAAACCGCTAATCCTTGGTAACAAGACATATAAAGAGATTTCTGACGATCTTTGCGCGCCGGTCGAAGCCTTCCCGGGCAAAGGCTGGTTCGCACTGTTCTTCAGCGCAAAAGCTTTGTTCATTTTCTATATCGTTCACATCGCGATCATTATCGGAACCGGCATGGGTCTTCTCGGCGTCAACCACCCGATCGGGTGGGGCACGATGATTATCACATTTGTCTTCTGGGTCGGTATCGGTCACGCAGGTACGTTGATCTCAGCGGTGTTATTTTTGTTCCGTCAAAAGTGGCGCACGGGTGTGGCCCGTTCCGCAGAAGCGATGACGGTGTTTGCGGTCATGACCGCAGGTATCTTCCCGCTGATTCACACCGGTCGGCCTTGGCTTGATTTCTGGCTCCTGCCTTATCCAAACCAACGCGGTCCATTGTGGGTGAATTTCCGTTCGCCGCTCCTCTGGGACGTCTTCGCGGTTTCGACTTACGCGACCGTGTCGTCGGTGTTCTGGTTCATCGGTATGATCCCGGATCTCGCGACCGTGCGCGATCGTTCGAAAACAAAATTGCGCAGACTCATTTACGGCGCGCTCAGCTTAGGCTGGCGTGGTTCGGTTCGCGAGTGGTCGCACTGGGAAATGCTGTGTTTGCTGCTCTCGGGACTCGCGACTCCGCTCGTCTTGTCGGTTCACACGATTGTCTCGTTCGACTTCGCGGTTTCGATGTTGCCGGGTTGGCACTCGACGATCTTCCCGCCGTACTTTGTTGCGGGCGCGATCTTTTCGGGCTTCGGTATGGTCGTAACGCTGTTAACGTTGGTGCGCATCGGCTTTCCGCAGATGAAGGACTACATCACGATCGATCACATGGAAGTCATGAACAAGATCATCATGGCGACTGGTCTCTTGGTCGGCTATGCCTACGGATCAGAATTCTTTATCGCTTGGTATTCGGGTAACCCATTTGAGCAGTACACATTCGTGAATCGCGCGTTCGGACCTTACTGGTGGGCGTACTGGATCATGGTTGCGTGTAACGTCGGCTTCCCGCAATTGTTCTGGTTCAAGAAAGTGCGTCGCTCGATTCCGGCGATGTTTGTTCTCTCACTTTTGGTCAACGTCGGTATGTGGTTCGAACGTTTCGTTATCACCGTTACGTCGCTCCACCGCGATTTCTTGCCCTCGAGCTGGGGCATGTATGCTTGGTCGTGGTTCGATGCGGCGATCTTATTCGGATCTTTCGGCATGTTCCTGACGATCTTCCTTTTATACTTACGGGTTGTTCCGGCCGTCTCGATTGCCGAGATAAAACCAGTTCTTTATGTCGGTAAAAAAGGTGGCCACCCGACGACGACAAATCCAATTGCGGATGGCTCGTCAGGCACGGAGGTCCGTCATGGGTAAAAAAGTTGGCGGTATCGCAGGAATTTGGCTCGATGATCACGCGCTTGTTGTGGCGGCCGAAAAGGTACGTCACGCGGGCTACAAAAAATTCGACGCCATTGCTCCTTTCCCGGTGCACGGGCTCGAAGAAGCAGTCGGGGTTCAGCGTTCGATGATTCCGTGGGTGACGTTCGTTGGTGGGATAGTCGGCTTGGCGAGTGGTCTAGTGCTCACGTATTGGACAAGCGCGGTGGACTGGCCTTTGAATGTGGGCGGTAAGCCTTTTTTCTCGGGTCCTGCATTTGTACCGATCATGTTCGAGCTCACGATTTTAGTTGCGGCGTTGTCGTCGGTCGGTGCGCTCTTCGTGCTTTGCGGTTTCCCAAAAGTCGATCCGCCAATCATCGATCCGGATTTGACGTCGCACAAGTTTGCGATCTTCATTCCCGACAATGAAGTTGGTTACGACGGGGCGAGAGCCGAACAGTTGTTGCGCAGTCTCGGTGCTTCAGAAGTCAAACGGGTGTCGGAGTATTAATGATTAAATTATTGAAAACGATGAAACTGATTTTGTTTTCTGCTGGCCCGCTCACTAGCGCGTTCCTGATGGCATCGTGTTCCGGAAGCGGGGCCGTTGAGCTTCACAAAGAGCCTAACGTTGAACTCATTCAAGACATGATGGAGTCGCCAGCTTTAAAAGCCCAAACGTTCGATACGTTTGATCGAATGAAAGGTGCTGCGCGCTTACCGCCCGAAGGGACGGTGCCGGTCGGCTACGCAAAATACCCCTATCATTTGCAGCCCGACCTCGCCGAGAAAAATTTGAAGAACCCATTTTCTGGCGACATGACACCAGAAGTGATCGAGCTCGGTCGTACCAAGTTCGAAACCTACTGCGCAGTTTGCCATGGTTATGAAGGCAAAGGCGATGGGCCGGTCAGCGTGAAAATGTCGGTCAAGCCACCGCCTTTAATCTCAGATAAAGTTTCTGAGCAGTACAATGACGGACGTATTTTTCACATCATCTCTGACGGCCAAGGCGTGATGTCGGCCTACGCTTATCAACTCGTAAAGCCAGATGATCGCTGGGCGATTGTGATGTACGTCCGAAGCCTTCAGAAGCTCGCTCGTGGTGACGCAAAACCAGCGGCTAAATCTCGTTCAAGCCAAAAGAAATAATAGGGGATAGCGATGTCTGCACACACTCCTCATCACACACCTTCAGCACCTCCGGCCTTCGTTCCTAGTCGCCGGATGAAAACGGCCTATTCGGTTCTGATGTTCGTCGGTGTCCTCCTCTTTGCTCTGGGTCTGATGAAAGACCCGACGCGCACCTGGGCGTCGTACCTCACCAGCTATTTTTTCTTCGTCGCTCTTGCGATGGGCGGCATGTTCTTCACGGCTCTTCAGCATGCGGCGAACGCAGGCTGGAGCGTCGTGATTCGACGCTTTAGCGAAGCGACGACGTCGTACTTACCGATCGCCGCGGTAGCGACAATCGTTTTGCTCTTCGGGGCTTCGCACCTTTACGAATGGATGGACAAGGGCATCGTCGATCATGACCCGATCCTCCTCGGTAAAGCGAGCTACTTAAACATCACGTTCTTCATCGTACGAATGGTGATTTTTTTCGCGGCCTGGATTTTCTTTCAGCGCGCGATGATTGGTCATTCGCTGA
>JAYTHQ010000369.1:0-2678 GCA_043732445.1 Bdellovibrionales bacterium
ATGCGCGTGCGGCCTGCGGGAGTGCCAGGTGCGCTTCGCAAACCACGCGTCGTTTGAACGAACGCAAGAATCTCGCCCAGTAGCTCAAGTTGTTTTTCAGGATTCGGTGCGCAGTTCAAACGAGCCTCCATTGGCTGACATGAAAGGTATCGTCGGTGCTGACAGGGCGCTAAAGGGCCAGTTGCGCACTGCTGCGCGGGGGAACGTAAAACCGGCCCGTCGTCGGGAAATCGATTGTTCAATTACGAAACAATTTACGTTAGTTTGTCTTAATTCGAGAAGGATCGCGCCCAGAAGGCACGGCCTGAGATCTCTGAAGTTGAAGGTTTTGATCATGATTGTGACACGCTGGCAGGCTCCGGTTCTTCCGACCGTTGAGCAAATTAAGATGATCTTCGAGGGCGAGGGCTTGAGCCCAGTCGAGGAATCGCTACCCGTGAAAACGGAAGTTAAGAATTTGCGCTATCCCTTTGATGAAGTTCGCATCGTGATCTCTGGCGACCTATTAATGAATATTTCGGGCAACCAAGTTTTGCTTCGGGCTGGCGATCGAATTGATATCCCGTCGAATACCAAGCATTCGAAGTCGACGAACGGCACTGAGCCGTGCGTTAGCATCGTGGCGCAAAAGCCCTTCTAAACTTTCTAAGATTTTAACCAGACTAGATATTGGCGGATATTTTTTTCGAAGCCGTGATCGCTCGGCTCGTAGAGCGAGATCTCGCCGAGCTCTTCGGGCAAAAAGCGTTGTTTGATGAAGCCTTTTTCACTGTCGTGGGAATACAGATAGTCTTTGCCGTACCCCATCTGTTTATTCAGCCCCGTTTTCGAACTCCGGAGCGAGAGCGGAATCGGCACCGTACCCGTTTTTTCGACGAGTTCTTTTGCGGCATTTAAAGCCATATACGATCGGTTCGATTTCGGGGCACTTGCGAGATAGGTGGTCACCTGAGCCAGCGAGATCGCGGCCTCGGGCCAGCCGATAAGTTCGACGGCTTGTAACCCGCTGATCGCGAGCGTGATGGCACGGGGATCGGCGTTACCGATGTCTTCGCTGGCAAGAATGACGAGGCGGCGCGCGATAAAGACAGGGTTTTCTCCGCCTTTGATCATTCTTGCTAAATAATAGACGGCGGCATCGGGATCGGAGCCGCGAACGCTTTTTATGAAAGCCGAGATCGTGTCGTAATGTTCGTCGGCGGTTTTATCGTAACGAAGTGAAGGCACGTCGATGACTCGCGCCAGCGCCTCGGGGTTCAGTGGCCACGCAACCGAGGCGTCGTCGGCGAGCTTTAAGTTTACCAGCACTTCCATCATGTTTAAAAGTCGACGCCCGTCGCCATCGGCGAATTCGATGAGCCTTTCGAGCGCCTCGGGGCCTAGCAGGTTGGCCAAATCGGCGCCGATGGTTTGAGTGGCGCGCGCGGCGAGGCTTGCGAGTTCCGTTTCGCCCAAGCGCTCGAAAGTGAGCACGCGGGTTCGCGAAAGCAGGGCTGAGTTAATCTCGTAGCTCGGGTTTTCGGTGGTGGCGCCGACGAGGATCAAGTCACCCTTCTCGACGCTCGGGAGTAGGACATCTTGCTGAGATTTGTTAAGTCGGTGAATTTCGTCGACGAAGAGTAAAGTTTTTCGGCGGAACTCAAGACGTCGACGCTTGCCCTCTTCGCCGAGCTCACGCAGTGCTTTCGCGCCCGTTTCGACCGCATTCACGGTGATAAATTCGGCGTCGACTTTTTGCGCGAGAAGAAGGGCGAAGGTCGTTTTGCCCGACCCTGGAGGGCCCCACAGAATTAAGCTCGGGACCTGGCCCGACTCGACGAGTTTGCGCCACGGTGCCTGTGCCCCGAGGATCTTCTGTTGGCCAAGCATGTCGTCAAGAGTTTTTGGGCGAAGCCGCTCAGCGAGCGGCTGGCCTTCGGGCGAATCTTGCTGAGCGTGACCAAACAAATCCATTTGCTCGGTCTATCGCTAGAGTCGCCACTCGGGCAAGTGGCGGTGCGGTCATAATCATGTCATGACAACGCCGCTTCAGAGCGGCTTTTCGATCGGGCGAACAATGAGAGTTTCGGATCGCTTGATCAGTTAAAGGTGGCGACCGACTCGACAGATTTTCGCACCGTCTTTTGAATGCTTTGATCGACGTTTGAGGCGTTCGAATAGGCGTAACCGACAAGATCGATGCGAACCGTCGCGCTGAAAGTCGAAGTGTTTTTAGTATCTGCCAATGAAAGAGCGCCGGCGCCAAGTCCGCACGGCTGCAGATTCAGTAAAGCCGTTGAAGTGCCTTTCACAGACGCGCTGGCTGTGCTTAAAAAATACCCAGCGGGATACGCCGGCGGGCCGCTAATCGCAGGACGACTAGCTTGAGTCAGAATTGCGCCGCGCGCGCCAAAGAGAGCTTCGATTTCGGTCGGATCGAGCGTGATTTCTTGCACGCCGCCCGTCAGGCGATTCGATGTAATTGTCAGCTTGATGTAGGCGGCATAAAGGTCGACGTCGGTCGCTTTCCAGGTGATCGAGAGTCGCGCAAAAGAGAGACTCGGGGCCGCGAGCGAGCGGGTCACCGTCGGCGTTGCCGCCGAGTTCGCTTTATCGACACAGCTCTGACCCGCAACCGGAAGAATAATTCCGCTGCTCGAAACTGCCATATCGAGCAGATCGCCGTTCACGCCGGCATC
>JAYTHQ010000370.1:0-2678 GCA_043732445.1 Bdellovibrionales bacterium
CTGCCGCCAGCGGCAGCAGCAAAACGCCGATAAAAATGTAAGCTAAATGACGGTCACTTGCTAAAGAGTTGGCGGCCGCGGCCGCGATTCCTGCCGAGAGAATAATAACAAAGATGGTGTTTGAATCAAAACTCGGGTGCGAAAGCAAAAGTCCCTGTACGAGCGCAGACCAACCGATCGCGGTAAAAATAGTTAACGCGCTGTAAACGCTTGCCCAAAGCTTTTCTTGGTCTTGAGACCCTTGGCGGTAGCGGTAAGCCCAAACAAATCGAAAGCCGAGAGCCGCGGTTAACAACAGAAAGCCGGGCAACCACGATGAGAATCCGTCTGTCGAAAAAAGCGAAAAAACGATGGCCGCGATTCCCACGGGAGCGACCGATGTCAAGACGACGCGCTTCGCCCGAGTGAGGTTTGCGTCTGGGCCGCCATCAGAAAATGAATTCAAAAAACGCGTAAATCGCGATTGGGAAACTTTAGGTTTTGCCATGCTTCTCCATGGTACCTCGACTCAGGGCTGAAAAAGAAAAAACGCGCGTTGTTCCCTACTGAAGACGGGTTTTAGTCATCACGCCAGCGATTTCAGGATTTCTTAATCAGCCAAGCTTTAGCGACTCCATCCATCCATCCGATAGGAACTTATGGCGCTTCCTCCGACAGATTTTCATGCACTCAAGACCTTCGACGAGTCGCTGCTTGAGCCCTTGCATGAACTGCAGGTCAAAGGCGAGCCTAGCTTCGTTGGTGGCTTGATCTCGGATTTTCTTAAGCAGGTGACAGAACTAAACGAGGCGGTCCAGACAGCCCAAAAGGCCGCTGACGTCGCGGCTCTCGAGCAGGCCGCGCATAAACTAAAATCGAGTTCAGCCGTTCTGGGGCTTGAGAAGATCGCCGGCATCTGTCTGTCCATAGAAGATAGCGCCCGCAAGCGACGTCCAACCGAAAATCAAGTCGCCGCGCTCGACTTGGCCACACCTGAAGCCGTTGTCGTTTTAAAAAGCTACCTTTCAAAAGTGAATGCTTAAAGCCAGATTCTCGCCCGAGCGACGAATCTCGCGAGGCACTGTCTCATTCTCAGACAGTCAAAAACTGCCCGAATCAATTAAAATGGATTTGATGGTGGGCCGCGCGCTAGCCTCTATTTTGCACTTCGTTTGGGCATGAAACAAAAACTGTCTGTTCCAATGATGTCGGTCCTTGTTGCACTCACGGCTACACAAGCGTGGGCAGCGGCTGCTCCTTCAACGTCGCAACAAACCAGCGAGATTGCGCAGGCTTTAACAAAGGCGAAAGCCCGAGCAATTAAGCATGCACCAAGGACTGGCGACTTCGTTGACGCCACGGCAAAGAAGACGATTGGTACTGTCGTTCGCCCGATGAACGGCGATCGCAAAGCGATCAACACGAATCCCGCGACGTCGGCTCCGAACACCGTTGCCGCCGCAATCGACGACACTCCCGGCATTGGCCCGTTGAAAGCTGGCGATTACACCTTCCCGATCGCGTTGAAAAACACGATGACGGCCGGACGTAAGGACGACCTGGAGACTGTCGGCGGCAAGAACTATTCGATGAAGAACGAATTGATTGTGAGTGCGCAACATTCTTCGGGCTGGGGCCTCGGTCTCTCAGCAGCGATGACCTCAACGGATAATGCAGATAAGAATCTAAATGTTTTCAAACGCGGCGACGCGAGCATTATCTTAGATCACCCAAGCCTAATTAAAAACGATACGTTTTCGATGGGCGGAAAATTCCGCGCCTTCTTGCCAACGACCGAATCGTCGCGCTCAAGCGGGTTTCGCCAGTACCGTTACCTCTCCATAACTGGGCTCCAGCTTGCTCACAAGTTTTCACTCTCTCAGGTGATCATGCCAATCGTCTTTTCAAGTACCGCACCCGCATCGACTGACTCTCCGTTCTTCGTGTACCAGTGTCTTGAACTTGCTCACCAGACGACGAAATCGATCGCGCTTTCGATCGGCGAACAAACGCAAGTTGAAACTCACTACGGCACCGAAGCCGGCACAACTGTTGAAATCTATCCGTTCATCGACTTCGCTTTAACAAAGAATATTTTGATTGAACCGAAATTCTACGTGCCGATTTATGTTTACGGTTCGGTTGACGGTGCACCTTCGACCGTTTCGTTAAACCAAACGCAAGCCGAGCTCTTCGTGAAACTCTCGATCTAAATTACGCTATTCCGTGAGCGCCGAGCTGGGCAGACACGTCTGCCCACAGTCCGGTCTCACGGTCTTGTTTTTCGGTGCGAATCTGCACCTCTGGCGCCTCTCCAGCGCCCGTTGCTTTGATCGCAAAATTCTGACAAAACATTTCCCACATTTTCGATTGGGCAAACATCGCAAAACGAAGTTTGTCATAGAAAAAATCCACGAGCTTATCTTTACTACGCGTGACCGATTCGATTTCGAAATGAGCACTGCCGTCGGGATTGCGGCCGAGAGTAAATTGAATTTGACCGGCCTCGAGATGACCTTCAAGCGTGAGCAAAGTAAATGACGTGTCGGTGACCTGAGCCACGCGGACCGGACCCTGCCACGGGCCGGTGATATGAACCATAAACTCATCGTCGACTTCTAAGTGATCGGGTTTCCCTTTGGTTTTCTCGAAACTCGCAATCAGCGACGGTGAAAATGGATTTGGATCAGCCATCAGCT
>JAYTHQ010000371.1:0-8933 GCA_043732445.1 Bdellovibrionales bacterium
TTTACGAAAATTGCGCAGTACGGAGTCCTAACAGTCGCGACAGCATCGGCGCTGGGCCAATTAGGCTTCGACCTTCGCGTTTTGCTCGGAGCAGCCGGCGTTTTAACCGTTGCGATTGGCTTTGCTGCTCAGACGTCCGCGTCGAATTTGATTAGCGGCATCTTTTTAATGATCGAAAAGCCATTCGTCGTGGGCGATATCGTTGAGGTTGCGGGTTCAAAAGGCGAAGTGATGGCGATTGATCTCATCAGCTGCAAAATTCGTTTGTTCAGCAATCTCATGGTGCGTATTCCGAACGAGACCATGGTGAAATCCAGCATCACGAATCTTTCGTACTTTCCGATTCGTCGATTCGACATCTCGGTGGGTATTGGCTACAAAAGCGACGTTCGCGCCGTTCGTGAAATCATGATGACGGCCGCGACGATTCATCCGCTCTGCTTAACCGAACCTGAGCCGATTTTTTCGTTCGTGAGTTTTGGTGACTCTGCGATGAACGTCTTGTTTCAGGTCTGGACCTTGAAAGACAATGTTCTAGCTGTTCAAACAGATTTGTTCATCGATATCAAAGATCGACTTGATAGAGCCGGCATCGAGATCCCGTTCCCGGTGCGCACTCTGAAGATCGACTCCCCCGATGCGCTCTCGATGAAAGTTTAATTACTCAGCGTCGTTGCCGATGGCCTCAACGGGGCAACCTTCCATCGCCTCTTTGCACTGATCTTCTTCGGCCGGCGACGCTGGCTGCTTTGAAAGAAACGCGTGGCCATCGTTCTCGTCCATTTTAAAATTGTCTGGGGCAGCAATGCAGCACGCATCGCACGCAATGCAAGAGCGATCGACGAAATATTTGCCCTTGTGATTTTCGGGCCACGCGTCGGATTTATCTGCCATTTTAAATCGTCCTTAAGTTTTCTGGGGCACGCAAGCGGTTGTTGATCAAAGCCCATGCGCCAAAGAGAAGCGCCGAATAGCCGAGATCGCCCACCAAGCCATTTCGCAGAAATGGGAGTGCCATCACATAGCACTCGAAAAGTCCGCTGCTGGTTCTAGGGTACATGCCGGAGCTGATCCAAACCGTGAAATTCGTGATTATGAAGAACAAGAGTGAACTGATGACCGACGCGGCGCCAATTCGTGTGACACTGAGCTTTCGCGAAAGTGCGAAACCCAACAACGAAACCAAGACGATCGAGCCATAAACAGAAACCATTTGATCGTGAGAGCCGAGCGCCAGATCTGAAAGACACATTGCCGCCAGGGGAATGAGAATCGACCACGATTTTCTTTGAAACGCTGCGCCCGAAAGTAGAGCCATTGCGATCACTGGAGTCACGTTTGGGAGATGAGGAATTAAACGCGCGCCAGCGGCCAAAGCGATCAAGCCAAGTGCAGACCAAAAGCGTGCTGTCATGAACAACCTCCCCGACGACGAACGATAGCCTCAAGTCCCCGCGATATCTATCATATTTGCCAGAGAGGGCAAGCTCGACTTGAGTCGGGCAAAAGTGTCTGGTCGCCTGCGTGTCGGATCCTCACCAAAGCATGACCGTCAAGGCGACGATTTGGATGGTGTTTTGAGTCGCAAAACGTATGATCAATCTCATCATTCTCGCTTAAGACTACCCGGAAGGATTCAAATGCTAGTTGAGACTCTCCCTCCAGCGGCTGAAAAGCCGCCGCTCAAATGGATCAACATCCTCTTCTTGACGCTCAATCCTTTGGCGGCCGCCATCCTCACGCCACTTTATCTCGCTTCGCACGGTTTCTCATGGGGACTGCTCGGGTTTTTAATCATCACTTACACGATCAGCAACTTGGTCATCACGGTTGGCTATCATCGCTACTTTTCGCACCGAACGTACAGCGTGCATCCGGTTGTTGAGCAGCTTTTCGTCTTCTTTGGTTCGGGCTCATTTCAAGGTTCGGTACTCGCCTGGAGCACCGATCACCGCCGCCACCACCGTGAAGTCGATAGCCACGACGATCCCTACAGCCGCTCGAAAGGTTTTTGGTATTCGCACATTCTCTGGATGTTCAGGCACGATCCGCACCCAGACGCCGAAGCGTTTCCAAAAGACTTAACAAAAAATCCATTCATCGTTTGGCAGCATGATTACTATTTAGTGATCGCGATTTTTGTTGGTTACATCCTTCCGGGCATCATCGGGTATTTCTGCGGGTTTGGATTCTGGGGCGGCGTCATCATCGGCGGCGCACTGAGGATCACTCTCAGTCAGCACTCGACGTTTCTGATCAATTCGGCGGCGCACACATTCGGCACTCGCCCCTACACCGACAAAAATTCGGCGCGTGATTCTATCTTGATGGCGTTTCTCACGTTTGGCGAGGGCTACCACAACTACCATCACTATTTTCAACTCGACTATCGAAACGGGATTCGCTGGTATCAGTGGGATCCGACGAAGTGGTCGATCAGAGCGCTAGCTCTTTTGGGTTTGGCGACAAAATTGAAAAAGGCGCGTAAAGAAGAAATTTTTAAAGCTCGTCTCGCAATGGAAGAGAAGCTCGTTCTCGCGCACCTTGAATTACAAACAGTTACTCCAGGTGTCGATCTTGCTCATGCGCTGACCTTGCGCGAACGCGCCATCCAGATGAAAACTCGCATCATCGAAGCTCAAGCCAAGATGCGCGCACTTCATGACGATTACGTTGTCGCTAAGAAGTCGTTCGTTGAAAAGCATTTGCAGCGAATGCGCAGGGCTGAATTTAAAATGGCGAAAACTGAGTTTAAATCGGCGTACACGCAGTGGCGGACGTTTAGAAAAGCTATTCAGTCTGCGCGTGCTGCTGCTTAAACAGAATGAATCGATGGGGCCTCTACCTTACAGTTGCCGCCGTCACCCTCTTCGCGCTGGGCGTTGGGGGTTTAAATCTTCTCTACCGGTGGCGCATTCGCCCTGGTCTTGAATCGCAACTCGAAACCCAGAAACGATTTCGCGCTCTCTATGACGAAGACCGCGAGTTTCTTGCGAAATCTGCGAGCGAGCTCAGCCTCACTCACTCGGGCGGCTCTAGCGATGCCGGTCCGTTTTTAAATTCACGCGTTCTCTGGACGCCGACGGTTGCGGGCGAAAAGCGCGTCACCATGGTTGATGAGTCGACTCGAGTTGCGCTGATGCGTACGGGAAACGACTGGATCTTGCAAATTGCTAAAGGCCATTTGCCAAAACCGGATTTAAGTTTATTTAAAGAGCTTTCTAAATACGATTACTGGGACATCGAACTCGGGAGTCCGATCGAGAAACTCAGCCAAAAACATGAATTTTTGCCGCCGCCAAAACTTCCGATTCCCGATTCGGGCGATCTCATTGCGGCGGTCAAGCTTCGTTTGATTAAAGGCGGCCTCGAGAAAGATTTTGTGCCGGCCCTTCGCAACGCACGCGAAATGGGTCGGCTTTTGATCTCTACAGAAAATATTCAGCTCGTTCTTGCAGGGCTCTTGGTGATGGATTTTGAGCGAAGAGCTTATCGCTATTATGTCGACGAACTAAAAATGAATCCAGCCCTCTGGACCGTGATCGACTCGAACGTCACGCGCCGTGCAAGGCGTTCGGTCGTGGCAACGCGGGCGTACCTTCGCCTCTGGACTCCTGGCGATATCTTACAGACTTACTATTTGGGCTCAACGATTCCGCCGGGATTGTGTGCGGCGATCAACGAATCGATTCCGTTTGATTTTGCTCTTCGAAAAGTTCTTGAGCCACATTGGCCGTTTGAAATGGACACGCGCACAGAATATGCACGGCTTGATCGAATCGTCTTAAAGGCACAGACCCAGTGTCGGCTTCGTTATTTGACGTCGATTTTAGAGTTTGGCCACGTTCGCGTACCGGTTCCGGGGCCGTTTCTGTTTCTTGATTTGCCGTATTCGCGAAAGATTTTTGGTCTTCGTCTTAGCACGGCAAACTTAGGCGGGTTCGAAGCTTATGGAAAACAGCTCGGTTCGGCCGAAATAACCGATTAGCCGTTTAAGTCTGGTTATTTCTGGCGCCACTCGAGCGGTACGTCTCGGCGGTAACCTTCAAAAAGAAGTCCGCCATGCTCACTCATGAGCTCCTCTGCCATGACGATCACACGCTGACTTTGACCCGTTAAAAAAAGATCATCAAAAGCTTCAGTGAACTTGCGGGCAAAGACGGCGTCGGTGCGTTTCATTCGTCGAACAAGAGATTTACCTGTTCCGGTCCAGCCGTGACGTGTGCGGAAATAAAAATCGGCTAACTCGTTATAGAGAAGCGTCGCGGTGCCTACAAGTTCTTGACGATTTCGCGGCTCGCGCATGTCATCGAGAATCTCGGAGATTTGGTAGCGTCGGTCCTGAAGATCGTCGGCGCTCAAATCCGGCGGACCGTCCTGAAGGGCTTTTTGCGCTCGCACCTTCATCTGATCAGTCAGGGGCGTCGAGTTCGGAATCTCGTGACCCTCGACGACCATCTCGGCAAGCGTTGCGCGCCCAAGATGCTTGTCGACGTGGTCAAAGAAGTAACGAAGCGTGTCGGCATCGTGGATAAAAGCTTCGACGGGCCAGCCTTTATGAAAAAAGGACTCGCGGTAGGCACGCTCGACATGCGGGAAGAGGACCACGAGATCAAGATCCGAATGGGCCGTCGCCTCGCCGCGCACGACCGAGCCTGACACGAGAATGGCGTCGGCCCCTTGGTAGCGCGTTTCGAAAAGTTCTTTGGTCACGAACATCGGTGAATGCGTCGAAGATTTCATCTGTTAACTCCGTTTTGAGGGAGTCTGCGCCCGATTGCAACGAGAAAAGTTTGCGGATCACCGAGGGCTTTGTTAAGAACGGCTCTCACGTTTCTCTCTTTGATCGTCAGGAGTTCCCAATGGCTGTCGCAGGCACCGTCCGCACGTTCGTTGATCACCATTACCGCCATTTCAATGCCGCCGCGCTTCGCGATGCCGCCGTCGCCTACGAAGCTCACCTAAAAACTGGCGGTAAGATGATGGTGACGCTCGCAGGTGCGATGAGTACCGCAGAGCTCGGGCTCTCACTCGCCGAAATGATTCGCCAAGATAAAGTCCACGCGATCTGCTGCACGGGTGCCAACCTTGAAGAAGACGTCTTTAACCTCGTCGCGCACAATCACTACGTTCGCATCCCGAACTACCGAGATCTCACGCCCGACGACGAACAAAAACTTCTCGATAAGCATCTAAATCGGGTCACTGACACGTGCATCCCCGAAGAAGAAGCAATTCGCCGAATCGAAGGTGTGGTGCTCAAGTATTGGCAGGCAGCCGACGCTGCGGGCGAGCGCTACTTTCCACATCAATTCATGTATAAAATCTTGCTCTCGGGCGAGCTCGAAAAGCACTACCAGATCGACCCAAAAGATTCGTGGCTCCTGGCCGCAGCGAAAAAGAATCTTCCGATGGTCGTCCCTGGCTGGGAAGACTCAACTCTCGGCAACATCTTCACCGGGCACGTGATTGAGGGCGCCATCAAAAACGTTCACACGGTTCGGACTGGCATCGAGTACATGCAAGAACTCGCAGGCTGGTATACGGCAACAGCCCCGAAAACATCGATTGGATTTTTCCAGATCGGTGGCGGCATCGCGGGCGATATGCCAATTTGCGTCGTCCCGATGATCCAGCAAGACTTGAAACGCGATGTCCCTCTCTGGGGCTACTTCTGCCAAATCTCGGATTCGACAACGTCGTACGGCTCCTACTCAGGCGCGATCCCGAACGAAAAAATCACGTGGGGCAAACTCGCGGTCGATACGCCTCGGTACGTTATTGAATCCGACGCGACGATCGTTGCGCCGCTGATTTTCGCGTACGTTTTAAACCAGTAATTCCGACCGAAAACATCAGCAACTACGGCTTGATCAGCAGCTTTTGAATATCGCTTTCGAGCGAGCCCGGCTTCGTTGACGGCGAAAAGCGCGTGACCGTTTTACCGTCAGCGGCGACAAGAAATTTGGTAAAATTCCATTTAATGGCCTGCGTTCCGAGAAGCCCAGGCGCCTTCATCTTTAAAAACGAAAACAACTGATCAGAAGCGTCGCCATTCACCTGAGTTTTGCCAAAGACCGGAAAGCTCACATTGTACTCTCTCGAACAAAAATTCTGAATCTCGGCGTCAGTGCCTGACTCCTGGGCGCCAAACTGATTACAAGGGAACGCGAGAATTTCGAAACCGCTGCTACAAAAGGTTTGTCTCAGCTCCTCGAGGGCTTCGTACTGCGGGGTGAATCCGCAGTGGCTCGCCACGTTCACAACCAAAAGCACTTTGCCTTCAAAACGAGATAGCGGAACGGCGTCACCGCGGTGATCCCGAACCTTAAAATCAAAAATGGTTTCACTCATAGTGGATCCTTAAAGATCGAGCTGAAGATCATTTGTTGCTGCCGCCTCGGGCTGGGACTGCTCGTCTCGAGAACGCTCATCCATCGCGATGATGGCGAGAAGTCGCTTCAAAATAGGCTCAAGTTTTAACGCCTCAGCGCGGTGACTCATGCCTGCAACCGGAACAATCAAACCCGGATGGGCGACCGATTCATAAAGGCCCACGGCCCCGTCGTTGGGTCCGATTGTGCGTGCAAGCCGATCATGCGACGCCATCAGACCGACCGGCATTTCGGTGCGTAGCGGAAAACCGACGACGTTTATGACCTTCATCTCGCGGGGAAAAACAGGATCGACAGTCCACGCCGGAAGGCGCGGATCGAGCTGATTCCAGAAACGCGCTCGATCATTAACTCTCTTGAGACCTAACGATTTCGAAAGCACGCGTTTCAATTTTACCAAGCGCGATTCGTTTTGTAATCGCGCAAACGATGCACCTCGGTAAGCTCCCGCGATATTGATCCACGCACGAATCGAACCAAGCTCGCCAAAATCAGCGAGAGCCGAGTCAGCCGCACCCCTAAAGCCCAACCGCGACGCTAAGCACGAACGAAATTCAGCGGCTCCCGCGCCGTACGTGATCAGTAACCGTCGCTGGTGCGGATTTGAAATTAAATACGAAGAAATCAACTGTCCATTTTGCCTCAGGCTCAAGCGCGGATCTGTCTCGATCAAGTCAGTCGTGAAGCCCATTTCACGCGCCCACGATCGCCAAGTTTCGATTTGGAATCGAGCTGCGAGATCTGTGCGCCCCGGTACCGGCAATGAGCTTGAGATGAAAGTGACTTCGAGCGGTTGCCTTGCAATTTCAACCGATCCGGCGCCGTTCGGCGAAAATTCTCTGAGATCGAAAGACCGAATCCGGCGCAGAAACTTGCCGTAGGTTGCGCTGCGGTCGAGCGCCAAACCGAAAACGGTCTGCGCGATCTCGACGCCGAAATGTTCGTTTATATCTAAAAGCTCTCGCAGCAAAGGCAATCGGCCTTCAAAAGCATCGGCGAGCGGAGTCGCCCGCAGGAGTAAACCAACTTCGGTTAGTTCACTGTCGGTGCGCGCCCTAAACGAGGCGCGGATATATTGATCGTAAATCGATTGATCAGCCACTTTTCGCCTGCTCCGCCTCATAAGGCTATGCCGATTCCGCCACGAGCGCTCACTTGCCTTTAGCATAGGCAGACGCCGTTTCGAATGTCGAGCGGGACTTCGCGGATGCGACGGTCCCTTAATCGGCCTTGCGGCCTTTCAGATTTCTTAGCTCGTTTTTGCAGATCGCGAGCTTATCGTCATATTCGTCTTCACGTTTTTGTAAAACGACTTTGTAATTGCGGAATCGCTCAATGCGATCCTTCAGCATCTCTTCGCTGACCCCGACTAGCTTGGCTTTATCGTCGAGACCGATTTTCATTTCATCTTCTTTGTCGGTGACACGGTCCATCGGCTCTGTCCAAGACAGCTTTCCGGAACCGCCGTTCGATGAATCCGAAACTTGGGTCCGGCAGTCTTTTAAAACGCCGTAGAGACCGAGGGAGCCGTATTTGCGATTGCCGTAAACGTGGTCTTCGAGTTCATAGACTTCGTTTTGCAGACGGCGAAGTTCTTCGTTCATCATGACTTTGCGTTGGACAATCATGTTGCCCTCTTTAACGCCAACACTCGTGTCGCCTGATACTTGATCTGAATTGTCTATTTTCGTTTCGATCTTTTCGGCCTTATTCGGATTGTGCGCGCAGGCAGCCAAAACGAAAGCGACAGCAACAAGAAAAGTTTGGTTACGAATTCGTAAACGCATGTAAATCTCCGTCATAGTTAAGTCCCTAAAGGATGGCTTCCACCCTTTAGAGAATCAACTAGACGCCGCATTGCACATGTCGAGGCGGCAAGGAGATTACTTCTTAGACTCAGCTTTATTCTCAAAAAGATGCGCGTATTCCCCGTAACCCTCGTCTTTGAGTTTAGCGACTGGAATGAACCTGAGCGAGCTTGAGTTCATGCAAAACCGCTGCCCCGTTGGCTTTGGACCATCATCAAAAACGTGGCCCAAATGTGAGTCACCGTGCTTGCTTCGCACTTCGGTGCGCGAACCAAAGAGGCTGTTGTCAGTCTTCGTGACGATGTTTGCCGGCTCAATTGGCTTCCAGAAACTGGGCCAACCTGTGCCCGAATCGTATTTTTCATTTGAACTGAACAGCGGCTCTCCTGAAACGACGTCGACGTAAATTCCGGCCTCGTGATTGTCGTAGACCTGGTTCTTCAGCGACTTGTCGAAAGGCGCATCGGTCCCTTCATGTTGAGTCACCTTGTATTGCTCAGGTGTCAGCTTCTGTTTCAAAACTGTGTCTAATGGCTTCTTGAATTTTGACGAATCGTAAGACATCGCAACCTCACTCCTGAAAATCAGACTTAAAACCAAAATGGATAAGCTTAACGTTTTTCTCATCCCGTAATCTTGAGTCGGCCGAAACACTTTGTCCAGCTTCACCCCTGAGATCGGTGTCCTTTCGACACTTTTTAAGAAGGCACGGTCCGTGCAATCATCACCC
>JAYTHQ010000372.1:0-2668 GCA_043732445.1 Bdellovibrionales bacterium
ATCGAATTTATCGAAGATCCTTGTTCCTGGAATCTGGGTAACTGGATTTCGCTTCACGAGCACGCAAAAGCGCCGCTCGCAATCGACCACGATAGCGAAGAGATCTTTTCGACACCTGCGGGCCTGAACGGCGATCCGTTTACGCAACTCTTCGCAAGCGTCGTCGTGAAACCCGCCGTGCAAGATCCATCGACTGTTGTGAACGAAACGTTAAAGTATGTCGTGACAAGTTACCTTGATCATCCCGTCGGGCAGGCGGGGGCGGCACTAGAGGCTGGCTTGCTAGCCGAACGAGCGAAAGTTGGGACGTGCGGACTTCTTTCACACCACTCCTACGATAGAAATAGCTACAGCGAGGCGTTTCCTTCAAAAGGCCCCGCGTTTACGCCTCGATTAGGCGAGCCGGGCATCGGATTTGGTACCCTCCTCGAAAAAGAAAATTGGCAAGAGCTCTAGGCGCTTTAGAAATGAAAATCGATCTCGAGTTTCGAACAAATCAACTTCTGTTGAATCCGCGCCTCCCCAAAGAGACGCGCGAGATTTTTGAGGCGGCGTGGCGCGATCTGGTCAACGAGCGTTACATAAGTCATGTTGGAATTTCGACGTCGGGGTCAAGTGGCGACAGTTTTGGTCGCCTCATTCTATTATCAAAAGAAGCGATTGAAGCGAGTGCTCAAGCGGTAAACGACCGTTTCGCTTCGGGTCCGGGCGACATTTGGTTTAAAAGTTTGCCGAGCTTTCATGTTGGAGGTCTCGGAATTCTTGTTCGCGCGAAATTGTCGGGCGCAGGCGTTTACGAAGACAAATCGGAAAAGTGGAGTGCGACCGAATTTATCTCACAGGTCCGCAAATCCCACGCGACTTTGATTTCGCTCGTTCCGACGCAAGTCTTTGATTTAGCACAAGCTCAGCTCGGCGCTCCACCTTCGGTGCGCGCGTTGATCGTTGGTGGTGGGCGACTTGAAGAGGGCTTAAGGATTCGGGCGCTTGAATTGGGTTGGCCGTGTTTACCGAGTTACGGAATGACCGAGACGTGTTCGCAGATCGCGACGGCCATCTCATCAAGCGACTCACGACTCGAGTTACTCTCTCATGTCGACGCAAAAACTTTAAGTGACGGTCGCCTCGCCGTGAAATGCTCATCACTCTTGAGCGCGCAAATCAGTTTTGATTCGGTCGGCGTGCCGTCGTTAATTGATCCGAAGCATGACGGATGGTTGACCACCGAAGATCACGCGCGAGTCGACAGCCGGATCATGGTGATCGAAGGTCGCACCGCGGATTTTGTGAAAGTGGGCGGCGAAGGCGTCGTGATGGCTCGCCTCGAAGAAAAACTTGAAAACTTAAAACTCGTTATGAAATTTCTGGCTGATGCCGCGATCATCGCGGTACCTGATCAAAGATTGGGTGCTCGATTGGTGATGATGACCGACGACCCACCGGTGGCATCGGCCTCATCCCCTTGTGAGGCCGCCGATGCCCAAGCGCTGATGGACCGATTCAACGCTGAAGTGGCTCCATTTGAACGCATTCGCGAACTGAAACAGGTTTTAAAGATCCCGCGCTCGCCCCTTGGTAAGCTCCTTCGAGGCCAGGCTTTGGCGCTCCTAACATCGCCGCCGCTCGCTTGACTTCGCCCGCGCCTTCGCAGACAACTGCCTGATATCATGCGAAAATTGAAGATTTACGACTCTCAAGATTTTCCGGCGTATTTACCGAAGCTAAATAACCTCTACGACGATCTTTTCGCCGATGGTAAAGGGTTTCGTTCGGTTCTCGTGCAAAAGGTCTCGGGGCCGCTGGCTTTGAGCGAAGATCTCACGCTGCTTTTGTGTCAGACGATCGAGTTTATTCACAACGCCTCCCTCCTTCACGATGATCTGATCGACCGCTCGCATCTTCGCCGAAATAAACCTGCGGCCTGGACCAAATATACGCCTGAATATGCGGTTCTCGCTGGCGACTACCTTCTCGCGCGCGTGATGGTGAATCTCAGCGGGCACGGCAACGTGAAGCTCATTCAACTAACGGCACAAGCGATTTCCGATTTGCTCGAAGGTGAGTGGATTCAAGATTCGCTCGTTCGCGATTTTGATCTCTCGCTCGAGCAGCTAGACCGGGTCCACAACTTAAAAACTGGTTCGCTTTTTAAATGGTGCTTGAAGGCGCCGTTTATTGCTGCCGAAATTTACGACCCAGCGATTCTCAGCCTACTCGACGAGTGCGGAACGTTGCTCGGTCTCCTGTTTCAACGGAGTGACGACCTCTTAGATTTCGATGTGAGGAATTACGAGAACAAAGGTGTGCTCGGCGATTTGAAATCGGGTTACCTCAACTCCTTCGGTGTGTTTTTAACTCGCGATCTCGCGCCGACTCTTCGTCAAAGCGCCTTCAAATCGCAGTCTCTAGGCGAATTGAAATCTGTCATGACTGAAGCTCATTTCGACTCTCGTCTCGAGGCGTTTGACCGCATAAATATTTCGCTAATCGAGCTCTTTGAGCATCAGCTGGAGCGCTTGCGAACTTTGCTGCCAGAGGTGAGTCGCATGATCGTTGATGAGTTGATCCCCCTTTCAAAGCCCCTCTACTGGCGTAAAAAATAATGCCGACCCTTGAGTCGGAGCCGAGTCGGTCACGCAGTCTAAAAACACTCTCGCGCAAAGACAGC
>JAYTHQ010000373.1:0-2667 GCA_043732445.1 Bdellovibrionales bacterium
CGCCTGAACGCGCGGGTAATCTTCAAAGAAGGTTCCAAAGAGACGATCGGGAATGGTCGTTAGCAAGCCGTAGTGCCCCCGTACACGCCCGTGATGAAGCATGTGGTACGTCGGCGTCGAAAAGTATTTGCCGATTTTCGATTTTGCAAACCACGGCGGATACACTTCGACGTTCATGTGCCCAAGTAAATTCACGGTCACCGAGAACACGCTGTAAAGAGTGAGGCCATCAAAGGTCCAGGGCAAAAAGCGCGAGCTCACCGCGGGCCAAAAAAGTGCAGAGACGACCTGAAAGGTCTGTTCCGTGAAAGAAAACGACGCTGTCGAAAGCGGACTAGCGACAGGTGAGCGATGATGGTCTCGGTGAATGAACATCATTTTCGGGTGATGAAGCAATCGGTGAAGCGCGTAAAACCAGATTTCATTCCAAACAAAACTCGCCACAAATGTTTGGATCGTCCCGATCACGCTCGCCTTTGCAAAGTGAATGAGATCAAAGTACGTCGCAATCGCGATGAGCAAAGAATAAAACGGAATGATCTTGATCATCGTCCACGCTTCGGTCTTGAGCTGACCGCGCCCGTAGTTCATTTTGTAAATGCGCCGTTCTCGGCCGAAGACCGTCAACTTCGCGACCGCAAAACCAATCGACACCACGATGATCGACCGAATAACGAAAAACGCCGTAAGACGCATAAGAAAAATAGGAAAACCAAATTGATTTAAAACCGCCGTGAGCATCTGCCCTCCTTAAAAAAGAGGATGACAGTGTGGGCTCAAAATCGCTTTCGAATGCGGTGGCAGATTTCGGGGATAGGTGTCACTCCCCTACGGCAGACCCAGGGACCTTAGGCCATAAAAAGTTCAGACATCCAGTGCTCGATCGATTTCATCACATCGGTTTGGTCACTTTTTTTCGAGAGTTCGCCGTTTTGCCAGCTAAACGCCAGGCCCATCCGAAATGAGGTCAAAACCTCCGCGGCGATCACTGCTTGTCGACGCGGGTATTTGAAAACTTTTTGAAAGTGAAGCGCCTGTCTTGAGATGTAGTCTTGCTCGACATCGGCGATCGCCTGACCCACAACGCCGTGGGCTCCGCGATATTTAAAGTACACCGGAATAAACCAAGGGTGCGCCTTGGTGTTTTCAAACATGCGGTTCATTCCGAGAACGATGCTTTTTGTGAGCTGATCCTTCGTTTCAATCACATCACCGAGATCGCGCTCGGTCAGTCGTTTGCCGAGGTGGCGCACGGCCATCTCGATTAAAGCATCGCGGTCGGCGCCAATATATTTGTAAAGCCACGCTCGCGACACGCCGGCTTTTTTGGCCACTAGCGAGTGCGTGATTTTTGAAGGTGCGGCCGTCTGAAGAAGCGCAAAAAGAACGCGCGTCACGTCCTCGAATTTTTGCGCTTTATCGGAGGGAGTTGATTCGCTTTTACTCATCAGATCCAGGGCGAATTCACGCCGCGCTCACGAGCCGTTTCGACCGCGACGTCGTAGCCAGCATCGATATGCCTAAAGAGCCCCATGGCTGGGTCGGCCTTCAACACTCGCTCTAGGCGCTTGGCTGCAGCGTCAGTTCCATCGGCAACGATGACTTGGCCTGCGTGAAGGCTGTAACCCATGCCCACACCACCGCCGTGATGAAAGCTGACCCACGTTGCGCCGCAAGCGGTGTTCGTCAGCGCATTCAGAATTGGCCAATCGGCCACGGCGTCAGAACCGTCTTTCATGGCTTCGGTTTCGCGATTGGGTGAGGCAACCGAACCGCAATCGAGATGATCACGACCAATCACGATCGGCGCCTTCACTTTTCCGGTACGAACGAGGTCATTGAATTTTAAGCCTGCGAGGTGGCGCTCGCCGTATTCGAGCCAGCAGATCCGCGCCGGCAAACCTTGAAATGCGATTCGCTCTTGAGCCATATCGAGCCACCGAATGAGTTCTTTTTTGTGCGGAAAGAGTTCGCGAAGCGCGTTGTCTGTGACACGAATATCATCCGGGTCACCTGAGAGCGCGACCCAGCGAAACGGTCCTGATCCTTTACAGAAAAGCGGGCGAATATACTCGGGTACGAAGCCGGGTATATCGAACGCGTTCTCAACACCGCCTTCGACCGCGCGCGCGCGAATATTATTTCCGTAATCGAAGGTCACAGCGCCACGTTTTTTCATTTCGAGCATGCCGCGAACATGTTGCGCCATGCTGTGAATCGACAATCTCTCGTACTCGGCCGGATTGGTTTTTCGAAGTACGGCGGCCGTGTCGAGCGTGTAACCAACTGGCACATAACCGTTGAGTGGATCATGTGCGCTTGTCTGATCTGTTAAAATATCAGGCTGAAAGCCCTTCGCGATCATTTCGTGAATGACCGACGCCATATTGCCTTCAAGCGCGATCGAGCGCGCAACTCCCGCCGCCTTATACTTCGCTACTCGCGCAAGCGCGTCGTTAAGATCTGTCGCGACCTCGTCGACGTATTTTGTTTGCAAGCGTTTTTCGATCCGCGTTCGATCGACGTCAACGCCGAGAGTGACTGCGCCAGCGAACACGCCCGCTAAGAGCTGCGCCCCGCCCATGCCTCCAAGGCCCGCCGTTACGATCACGCGGCCCTTCAGATCGCTGTTGAAATGTTGGCGCGCGCACTCGACAAATGTTTCGT
>JAYTHQ010000374.1:0-2645 GCA_043732445.1 Bdellovibrionales bacterium
GGCGCGGTCGTCGCGCTTGCGCGATTACAGCTCGTGCTCGTGACCCGGGAGCTCTTTTTCGATCGCGACCTGGATGGTTCCAATGTCATCTTTCGAATGCGCGCTAATCGCATTTTCGGTGACATCAACGGCATTCAGAATTTTGGTCCAGACCGTATAGCCAGGGACAACGTTCTTGTACGAGGTCCATTCGCCATCTTTGAAAGTGGGCTTTGGAAGTGGGCCAAAGGCTTTTGCTAAGGCCGCATCGACAACCCTTTGCGGTGTGCCCGGGCGAAGCTCAAAAGAAATATGTTGAGGCGTGTAGTTGCCGTCTTCGTCGCTGAAATATTGGGCGCGGAAATAGCGTGAACCCGGCAGTGCGTTTTTCGTTTGAATGACAATCATCGAACCCGTATCGGGATCTGCGTCGCGCGAAGCCGCCGGTTGAAGACCCGCACGTTCAAGCTGTTCGACGAGATTCGCGGGCGAAGCTTCGGTGTGCGTCGATTGAGAAAGAATCGTAGAGAGCGTCTCGATCGACTGATGTTCTTGCTCAAGAGTTGTCGGCTGCGAAAGAGAGACCGGTACTTTGGAATTTGCCAATTTCGTTTTTGGCGTCGGTGGAACCACCGGAAGGTTCACAGATTCGGGCCGAGGCTGCTTCAAGGCTTCAACGAGTCCAGACGGCGCGTGAAGTTGAGTATCAGTGCGAGGCGCGCGCGAACGAATCATCGCGAAGGCCGCGACGATCATAACTCCGGCAAAGAGTGTCCGCTGACGTCCGCTCATTCTTATTTGCCCCAGCGGAGTAAGTAAGGCGTTGGATTCGTGATATCGCCGCGGCGGCTATACTGATTGCCGGAAGTTGAGAGCTTCCCGCTCAAATTGCCTTTGTAGAGCTCAAAATGCAGCATCGGAGACTTAGCTCCGGGAACGTACTTCATCGCGCCCAGCTGTTGGCCTTTTTTGACGACCGTGTTCAGACCTAAACCAAAACTCTGGCCAGAGATTTCTCCGTAACGAGCGATGAAGCCACCTTGATGGCGAACGTCGATCGCCAATGTACGAGCCTTGAAAAAATAAGGCGCGCGGATGACCGTTCCTGGTGACACAGCAAGAACAGCTTGGCCAGCTTTTCCGTAGAGATCGGCTCCACCGTGCGTGCGTCCGCCTCGGCGGCTGGCACCGAAGCTTCCGATTCCCGACATAAATGAGGCATGCACAAATGATTTTGGGCGAATGGCTAGCGGGTAACCGCAGCAAGATAAGTTCGAAAGACCGCCGATTCCGTTCATCGAATCCACCGCCGCCTGCACGGGTGTATCGGGTGAGTTGGCGCTTTCATCGTCGCCTTCGTCAGAGGCCGCGTTCGTCACTGGGGTTCCGGTAGCGGGTTTCATAGGAATTTTCTCGAGCAAGTTGATTGGCGAACTCACTGCAGTCGCTGGTGCGGGCGCTGGCGCCGGCGCGGCCACTGCCGGAGCTTTGTCGCCGCGACGGGATTCGCACTGGCTCGTACTCGCGACCGCACCTTCATGAATGTAAAGAGTTTGGTCAGCGAGTTTGGGTTGAGCAGGAACTTGAATGCGCACAAAGCGCAAAGCATGGCGTCCGTGGCCTTTGGTGATTTCGTTCTTTCCCCAGCCTTGGAACAGCGCCACTTGCTCGTAGGCGGCAAGCTTAAGGCCGGCGGGCGACGCCTTCGAATTATAGAGATCAACATGTGCAATTCCACGGTCGGGGCACGCCACCGTCTGAAGACTCGATCCCGCAGCAGACGCCGAGAGAGGGAGTGCAGTGATCAGAAGAAGTCCGAGGAGTGAAGGAGTCAGTGCTGACTGAACGAAGTGTTTCATTCGACCGTTTTATCAGAGGTTTCGAAACTCTCGGTGATCGAAAGTGCTGTGCGGAAGATGTTCCAAAAGAAAGCGCGCAATTTGTTACCGAAGTGGCCTTCAGTTGGCGCCTGAGGTCATTTTGAAGAAATCGCTCTAGTGTACAGTTTTTTGTCAGTACCGGGTGTTAAGCGAGGGTCAGTCGTTCGCGAACTGCGAAGTCGCCTTTGCGTTCTTCGACGCGCGCGGCGTCGGCATAAGCATCGTGCTCGAAAAAAAGTGTCCAGTTTTCTTCGGCGGCTGTCTTGAGGAATTTTCGTTTCTCGTCAATTAAACGTAAAGGCTCAAGGTCGTAGCCCATGACCCACGCTAAACGCACGTGGCTTGAAGTCGGAATGAGGTCGCCGCAGTAGAGCAGTGTTGAGAGGCCGTCGGTGATTTTTACGACTTGTTGGGCGTGCGTATGACCATGAGTCAACAGAACAGAGACGCCCAGCAGGAGATCAAGAGTTTCGCCGTTGATTTGCTTGAGAACGCCAGCCGTCTTTAGGGGTTCGAAATTAGCAGAATAGTAACTTGCGCGCTCGCGGAGATTTGGCGTGACGGCCGTTTCGTAATTTTCTTTTTGAACGTAGTAAGTCGCGGACTCAAAAGTTGGAACAAGCTTTGTGCCGTCGAATTTGGTAGCGCCGCCGCAATGATCGAAGTGAAGGTGCGTGAGAATCACGTGATTGATGTCACTCGTTTTCAAGCCGAGCTTTGCGAGTGAACTTTCGACCGACATCTCACGACTCACGGAATACATCTCGGCGAATTTAGCGCCAAGCT
>JAYTHQ010000375.1:0-8857 GCA_043732445.1 Bdellovibrionales bacterium
TTTTTTTATCGCTTCGTTCGCATTGGATTTGCGGCACGCGAATTGTGCCAGCGCCAGTAAAGAATCATAAAAGCGCAGGCGGTCAAAAGCATCGACATCACCGTGGTAAACGTCGAAGAATTTATCAAGCGCCCCGTAAAGGCGCCGTAGAGATAAAGAAAAGGGCGAATTTCGTAGATGATGCGTTCCAAGAGTCTCTCCCCGTTACCGATCTCTTTATTCTCCAACAGAATCGGCAGAAAGAGTGTCTGAATGTACTCATATTCTTGTCTCAAGATGAGACCTCGAGCTAAGATCGAGTTTAATGACGTCCGACTATGAGCCTTCTATCACCGAAGAAATGCGAGAGCGTTATCTGTCTCGACGTGAAACAGATGTAGCGACACTTGAAGCCGCGTTTGCCGATAGTGATTTTGAAATCATCAGGGCGATCGCGCATCAGATCAAAGGAAACGCCGCTACATTTTCATGTACGGATCTAGAATCGTTGGCGATCACCCTCGAAACGCAGGCCGAGCGCCAGTCACCAGACGTTCAACTCACAATCAAAGAAATGAAACGTTGGCTGAAAGAGAAGACCACCGGTCCCCGTTAGTTCATGGGCGCTGTCGACGAATCTAACTCACGCAATTTTTTATAGAGTGTCTTGCGGTCGATGCCAAGCGCCTGCGCGGTTCGATCTTTCGCGCCCAAGTTCTTCTCGAGCGCAAATCTGATGTACGATATCGTGAGCTCTTCAAGTTTGAGAAGACGGCCCTCTGGCCCGAGTGGCATACCGTCGGTCACGACTTGCACCGACGCAAGCTTTGTTGGGTTCGCGTTCAAAATGACGTCGCCGTCAAAGAGGTCGATAACGTCGATGAGTCGAGACGAACTTAAAACAACCGCGCGTTCAACTTTGTTTTCAAGCTCGCGGACGTTCCCGCGCCAATTATAAGACAGAAGTTTTTCCAGCGCAGGCTTCGTGAAGCCCTCGGCACTCGAGACGTTGAGGGCCGCAAATTTCGCCAAGAAAAAATCTGCGAGCGGAACGATATCTTCAACCCGGTCGCGCAGCGGAGGTATCGTGATCGGGATGACGTTTAGACGGAAAAACAAATCTTCGCGAAAACGGCCAGCCATCACTTCAGCAGGTAAATCTTTGTGCGTCGCCGAGACCACTCGAACGTTGATTGGCCGCATCTGATTCTCGCCAATGCGTTTAATTTGCCGTTCTTGGAGAACACGCAAGAGCTTTGCCTGCAACGGAAGAGACATATCGCCAATTTCATCAAGAAAAAGCGTGCCGCCTTCGGCCTCTTCAAAAAGGCCGATTTTCTTGTCAGAAGCGCCAGTGAATGCACCTTTCGCGTAACCAAAGAGTTCGGATTCTAGCAAATTTTCGGGAATGGCCGAGCAGTTGATCGCGACGAAAGGTTCCTTGCTGCGCTTTCCTAGCGCATGAATCGCCTTTGCGATCACTTCTTTTCCGGTGCCGCTTTCTCCGTGAATAAAAACGCTCGCCGCGCTGTCGGAAACGCGCTTCGCCAAATCGAGCGCTTTTAAGAAGCCCGGGCTGCGACCGATAATTCCATCGGCAGCGAGATTGGCCTTCTGTTTGACCGCGACTTTCAAAACCTGGTTTTCTCGGTGGATCCGGCTGAAGTGAATCGCACGTTCGACCGAAACCAAAAGCTGCGGAAAATGGATCGGCTTCACAATAAAATCATAAGCGCCCGCTTCAATCGCTTGCACCGCGATCTCCGAGCCTTTTTGCGCTGTCATCAAAATGATGGGTGTGTTGAGCCCGAGGGCCTTCATACGGGTCGTAAATTCAATACCGCTCATATTAGGAAGGTTGAGATCGGTAAGAATGACGTCGGCCTTCAGAATGCCTGACTGAAGATCTTCGATCGTCGCCGCAGCATCGGAGCTGCGCGAAACCTTATAGCCTCGTGGTCGGAAGAAACCCTCAACGACATCCTGAATATCGATATCGTCTTCAATAACGAGGACTGTTCGACCATTTTCGGTTCGAGCCACGAAGGAGCCGGGCGAGAGATCATTTGTCATCCAAATGACATACCACGCGTTCGAATTCTCCCCAATTCAAAAGTGGAAATTTGCCCCATCTCCACATTTGATGTTACTTTTTGCCACGAACTTCTAAACTAGTAGGCTCAGAAAGCGTCCTCAGTCGATTTGACAATTAGTGTGACGTTGGCGTGGCGATTGCTCAATCACTTGATCACTACTGTCCTGGAGGACTCACGATGTACAGAATTCTAGTTGTTGAAGATTCGGCTGAAGCTTACCGCTTAGTGCACAACGCGCTCGGCACGATGTACAAACTCGACTGGGCAAAGACACGCAAAGAGGCAGCCCAGATGCTTGAGAAGGTCACGTACGATCTCATTCTACTCGATGGCACATTGCCAGACGGCGATGGGTTTCAACTTTGCTCCCTTCTTCAGGCCCACGAATCGTGGGCATCGATCCCCGTCATTCTTCTGACCGGCCGCACGACGGTCATGGATAAAGTCATGGCCTTCTCGGTCGGCGCTGATGACTTTATCTCAAAGCCGTTCGAGCCCCTTGAGCTTCGCGCACGCATCGAAGCCAAACTCCGTCGGCGCGAACGTCAAATCCGCGCATCAGATATTATCATCTGCGGCGACTTCGAGATCGACAAGCGCACACAACGCGCGGTCATCAACGAAGACGGTGTTTCTCGTGAGTTGATCCTCACCCCGATCGAATTCAAAATGTTGCTCTTGTTTGCAAGCAAGCCCGACGTTGTTCATTCTCGCGACCGCATCCTTGATGCTGTTTGGGGATCGAACGTTCACGTCTACGCTCGCTCGGTCGATACGCACGTATCGAAGCTCCGGAAGAAACTTGGATCGAAGCAAGACAGCATTATGTCGGTTCACGGCTCTGGCTACCGCATGACAGCTCCCGAGAATGACCGGGCCGTTCAGCGTTTAACATCAGAAATGACTCGACCACATTCGTCTTATGAACTTTCGTTCGGACAAAACGCGCCGGTTCTGTAAGAACAGTTTTTTGCGAAAAACAATATTTAGAAGGGGCAGTCGATTTTAGCGGCTGCCTTTTTCAATGTTGAAAGCCCATTTCGGCTTCCCAAGTTATAACGTTTTCGTCAACGAACTCTCACGACTTCGTCAACCAAGCCAACAAGCAATCAAATACAACAGTCCCAACTACCCCTCTCTTGAAGGAGATATTTTATGACATTGAAAGCCGTTTTCGCAGGTTCCCTTGCCGCTCTTGCCCTCGCTGGTTGCGCTAAAGATACGCCAGCTGGTCACGCTGCAGACCAAATTGACCGTGCAAATCAAGAAGCAGAACTTCGCGCCCACAAATATGTTTCGAAATGCGATACCTCGAGCCTGATCTGGAAATTGGGCGGCGCGAATTCGCAAAATACTCTTTATGATTTCTCGGTTTCTAGAGGCGACGCCGCAAAAACAATTCAGTACTTCGGCAGCGGCGACTGCACGGGCGCCTTGGTTGCACAAGCGACCTACACGGGCACGCAGATTATCGGCAATGAAATCGCTGATGGGTCAGCTCGCATTCTCGATCTGAATTACATGAAAGTGGCTGTCACAATCTCGAGCCCCGATCTCGTCAAAGCCCTTAATAGTATCTTGGTCCCTAGCTGCGATATCCATGACTGGGCGGTGGGCGCGGCGCGCGACGTGACTACATCGGCAGGTGGCGCTACATGTTTGGCTGTTCCGAAACCAGCGCAGGCATTCGACATTGTTCACACAGACGGCCAAACGACCTTCTTCGGCGACAAATCTCTCGCAGGACATGACGGTCTGACGCCAGAAGCGCGCCCGACTCAGCTCGACAAGGGCAACAGCTACTCGAAAATGTAATTCGTTAGTCCCCGGACGAACGACGTCACAAAACCCCGGCACCCCATGGTGACCGGGGTTTTTTTATAATTGAGATGCGCAAAAGAAAAGGGCCCTGGTTTTCACCAGAGCCCCAATCATTTTCAAAAACTAATTTTTGACTTACGGAAGGCGGCGCGAGCGGCCTGTCAGGAGGCTTGCGACGAAGCTGACGACTGCCAAGACCAGGAAGACCCAGAGAAGTGTGCGACCAATTTCCATTGAGACGCCGGCGATATTGCCTGCACCAAGGATCATGGCGACGAGAGCGAGAACGAAAAATGCGATTGCGGCCTGTAACATTGAGAACCTCCGTAAGTTTATGAAGTCAAACCTAAGAGGCCCTCAAACAGGAGCCCCTTTGACCTCTTTATTCTTACTGAGAAAGCTGAGAATCTGCTTTCTGTCTTTTGAGGTATAGACAAAACGCCACAAACTACGGCGTTAACGTGACGATAGAACCAACCCTTGAGGATCTGTGTTTAAAAGTTCAGCTGTGTCGGCTGCGTATCGACCGAGCGTGTTCTCCGAGACCCTGAATGACGGAGTGGAAAAAATCGTGTTTTAAAATTTTCTCCTCGGGAAACCTCAAGCGAAGTGCTTTCTGAATGAGCCCGAGCTTCGACGTTCCGCCCGTACAGTGAACCATGTCGATTTGATCCGCGGGTAAGCCTGCGGCTTTGAGCGTTTCGTCTAGACAGTCGAGGATTTGACCGATGGGTTTGGCTATCGAAGCGTCGAAATCCAATCGAGAAATATCGAACGCGATTTCTGCCCCGACTTCATTAAAGTCAAAGCGTGCAGCGGCGGCGTCGCCAAGCAAACGCTTCAGACGGTCGATCTCTTCGAAAATCGCAAAGCCGAGTTGGTCTTCGACTAAAGCAAAAAGTCTTTCGAGATTTTCTTTGTCGCCTTTATGAATGCTCCACTTTTGCACGCTTTTGAAAAATTCTAGGTGATCACTTCTGCGCAGCTGCGCAAGGTCGGCAGGCGAGCAGATGTGATCGAGAAGGCTCTTGGGCATTTCTAAGACGTTGCTACCCATGGGCACTTTGTACTTCACCTTTGAACCCAAAAAAGGTGCGACGTGAAACTTCATGAACTCGCCGTCGACCGCATCGCCAGCGACACTCACGCCGCCGATAGCAAGCACGTCGGAGTCTTGAAACTCTTTTGGCCCGATTCGAATCACGGTGAAGTCCGACGTACCGCCCCCGAGATCGACGACCAAAACCGTTTTCATTTCGGTCAGTCGTTTTCGCAGATCAAGGGCCGCCGCCAAAGGCTCGGCGAGAAAGGATACCGTTTTAAAACCCGCGAGTTCCGCGGCTCTTTTTAACCGATGTTGCGCGAGACCATCTTTGACCGGATCGGCCGAGAATTTTGCGGGCCGCCCTAAAAGCACGTCGGTCACTTCCGCGCCGAGCGTTTTCTCGGCGCGCCTTTTCATTTCTAGAAGAAAAAAGGAGATGAGGTCTTCAAGACGGACGAGGCGGTTGTCGATCCATGACCCCAAATAAGATTCCGAAGGCAGGTACTTTTTCACCGAACGGATCAGGCGGCCTTCGCCGTGATTGTCGGAGTACTGATCGATAGCGTCTTGACCATAGAAACAGGCATCTGCATTCGGAAAATAGAGAATGCTTCGAAGAACACTTGTATCAACGGCCAAGGGATCAAGCTCAAGGGGCTCGGTGACGTGCACACCGTCTGTTGCGACAAGCAACGAATTTGACGTGCCGTAGTCGATCGCAAACGTGAGACCACGATTGCGATCCAGCGACTCAATGTTTTTCACTTCGTCGTCACTTTTTCTTCGGAGTCGCAGCTTGAGGATCAAAAAGTCCCTTGAACTGATCACCCAATGTGCCCATCGCCTTTGCTGCCAGTGAACCTGTCGCGGCGCCTCGGCCTGACGAAGCCGGTGCAGTTGAAACTAAATCGCTAGCGTAACTCGAATCGTCGTCGGCGTCTTTCAGCGAGAGCAAAAGTTTTTGATCGTCAACGCGCACTTCTTTTATGCGAACTTTCACGCGCTCGCCTTCTTTGACGACGTCTTCGGCGCGCGTGACACGCTTAGTGAGACTCATCTCAGATAACGGAACAAGACCTTCGATGCCGGGAGCAACCTCAACGAACGCGCCGAATTTCATCAGTCGAGTCACTTTGCCGTCGACGACTTCGCCCTCGCGAAGATGTGAAGGAAACGACTCCCAGGGAGTTGGCGTCGCCTCTTTGATCGAGAGCGAGATATTCATTCGCCCGTTGAGTCCTTCTTCAATTTTTAGAATCTTTGCGCTCACTTCTTGGCCGATTTTCAAGGCTTCAGAGGGGTGACCGAGACGCGACCAAGCTATTTGCGAGATGTGCACTAAACCATCGAGCCCCGGCGCGATTTCGACAAACGCGCCAAACGATTCTAGACGAGTGACCGTGCCCTTCACCATATCGCCGGGTTTATTGTCTTCGGTGAATGCCGTCAGATGAGCTTCTTTTTGTTCGTCGAGAAGTTTGCGGCGCGAGACGACAATATTGCGACCTTTGCGATCGAACTGCGTTACCATAAACTCGAACTTTTTGCCGATGTATATGGTAGGGTCGTCGACTCTTCGCGAATCGATCTGGCTCATTGGACAAAATGCTGTCTTGCCAAGAACATCGACGCGGAATCCGCCATTGACCGCTTCGGTGACTCGGCCTTCGACCGGAACCATCATGTCGAAGGCATCTTCGAGGTCGTCGGATAGGTTTTTTGACGTCGGATTTGGCGAGAGAAAAATCTGCGAACCTTTTACGTTGGTGACGTAGAGATCAAGAAAGTCGCCGACTTTGACCTTCACGTCGCCGGTTTCTTTGTTGACGAGATCGTTTTTCATAACGAGTCCGTCATTCATCGTGCCGGTCGAAACAAAGAGCTCTTCTTTACCTACGGTCAGAACCTCGCAGCGAACCTTATCGCCGACCGAAAGTTTTTTGCCAAGGCCGCCCAGCGACGTCTCGAAGAGCTGAGCAAAATCTGAGGGACCTTTATCGCCACTGTCGTCATCAAATAAATCGCGCATAGGTGCCCAAATTAGCTTAGGGATTTCGAGGGGGTCAAGGCGCGGCTTCGAGTTCGATCAAAATGACGGCCTTAGTGGGTCCGCCCTTGGCTTTTACAGTTTGGAAATCTTCTGGAGCGACGTTGGCAGGCGCGCCCTGAGTTGCGAAAAGAGTTTTCAGCTCTTTGTCGCTTGAGCCGTAGGCACGAGCAAACCAGTTTGAGCGCTGAGCCATGTTATAGGACTCAACATTGCCAATTCCAAATCGTGACTCGAGTTCATCCTCGATCGTCGCTATGCGTTCTTCGGCTAAATCTCGGTCTTTTTGAGGGAGCGCAGCCGCCATCGAAAAAGCTCGGTCGGACCACACGGCGATGTGGGCCTGATCGATTTTTTGCTTTTTCTCTTTGATCGACGTGACGAGTGCCTCGATCGACTCCTGGTCCACCGCCGAGATTTTACTCACGCCTTTTTTGAAGTTCAAAACCTGATAATAAGAAAGGTGCGCCGGCGGCGCGGGACTGCGCTTCACGGCGTGCGTGACCAAAGGCAGGGCAATCACGACGATAACTAAACCAAAAAAACGCAGCACGTGAACCTCGTCTTTCGACGATAGCAGACGTCAACAAATCCGCACTAGGATTTTGCTCTTCAGTTGAATTAAGATCTTTTTTGGGAAGGGCGGACTTATGCCAGAACTCGCTGCAGTCTACAGTCTCGGATTTGTTTTATGTCTCGCGCTAACGGTTGTTTACGTCTTTTTACGCGATTGGCGGCGGCACACGCCAGCGGTCGAGCGCTTGCAAACTAATTTACGCAAAGCTGGATTTTACTGGAACGATTCGCGCGACGCCGTCATGCGCTGGGAGAACGAGGCCAGCGAGGCCGAAAATAAAAAAAGCCAAGTTGCGATTGGCTATACAGGTTTGATTTTGGCTCTTTTGTCTTGGGTCGGCATCGTGTTTCTCCTCATCATTATGCTCTCTGAGCGATTTTTTGCGCGCACCCGCCGCGAACGCCGACTTTTTAGTTCAAGCCTGACGAAGCAGATCCAGTTCTCCGCCGACCAGGTCCAAGTGGAACTGGATCAACTCGACGTTTTTAACGACAGACCGACCGAAACAGCCCGGCCCATCTAAATCGGCTCTGTTTCCTTTCCGGCGACAGATCAGGCGACAAATACGGCGACAACATCACGATATGCTCACACGAGAGCGAAGCTCCTGGGGCACAACGCCGCTATGCTCTCGTTTACCGGTAGCGACAAGTAAACGCCGCTATTGGCCCAATCAAGGAGTCCGCTATGCCATCAACTGAAAACGATCGCTTAAATCAACAGCTTCCGACACTCGCAAACCCGTCTCTTCCTGACCATGATCGCCGAAAAGACGAGGGCATGCACACTGCGATTCCCGAAGAAACGATGGAGCAAGAGATGATGGACGTCGACGCCGAGCTCATGGACGAAAGTATCGAGCCACCAGATCAGGAATTTGGCCAAATTTTGAAATCTGGCACTCGGTCAAACGGGGGGCGAATTCCCGTCGATCCAAATAATTCGCTGACTTCAGATCCAGAGATAGGGTTGCAAGATCTCGACCCTGAAGACCGCGGTGAATCGACGGTCGATGAGTACGACGGCGACAAACACTAAAAATAGAAAAGGGCTCGAGAGAGCCCTTTTTCATTTCATTGGTCTTGATCAGTCGGGATCTACTCGTCGTAACCCGACGGGACGTCCTCGACTTCAGTCGGCGGCTGTACAGACTGATCTTTGAGAAAACCTCGGCCTACCAAATATCCGACCGCGAGCGCGCCTGCGCCCGCGATGCCAACACTGAGCCACGGGTTCGCGCGCACACTGCTCTCGAAGCCGCCAAGCACTTTCGCAGCTCGTACTTTCACCGA
>JAYTHQ010000376.1:0-8797 GCA_043732445.1 Bdellovibrionales bacterium
TTAGAAAACCTCCGTGGACGGTCATCTTTCATCGGAGCCTTTGCCAGAGGGGTTAAGCGGTCGGCACCTGATTAAAACGAACCTGGACTGAGAACAAAGATGGTAAGAGTTTGGTGTCTCAAACTGAGGCAACGTCCCGAGACTTCTCTAGAAATCTTCGATTTAGTGTCGAAGCCGGAGACAGGACAAAAGGCGTTGACAAAAGTAGGGGCCTCAACCAGAGTCAGCTCATTCCAAGCCGCACTCAGTAACTCGGCGATCGATTCGGCCCCCTAACCGGCGAACGATCACAAAAACCACGTTGAATTGACTAAAACACAAACTAACTCACCAAAATAAAAATTATTTCTTACGAACTCATTCCCATTCTTTAAGGAGCTACGCTCAAGTGTCTGACGCAAAAGAGCCAGCAGCAGCAAAAACCACACGTTCTAGAAAACCAAAAGCCGGAGCCGCCGAAGCGGCTGAAGTAAAAAGCGAATCAAAATCTGAGGCGAAAAGTGAATCGCGTGGCAATTCTCGCTCTGAGCCGAGAAGTGAAGCGCCAGCGCGCGAAGCAGCGCCGCACGAGTCGTCAAATGGCGGTGGCGGTGATGCGCCTCAACAACAAAATTCGCAACCGCAACAATCTGAAGGCGGCGGTCACTCGCGGCCTGAAGGTTCGACGGGGATTCCAGCCCCGCAACGCGCGCAAGCGCCTGGTGCGCCCGGCGGCGCCCCTCGTGAAAATCGCGATAATCGTGATACCCGAAGCGAACGGCCTGATCGAAATAACCAGCAACAAGGACGCGGCGGCGGGCGCGATAATAATCGCGGCGGCGGGCGTGATAATAATCGCGGCGGTGGCGGCGGCGGCGGCGGACGGAACGATAACCGGGGCAACGGCGGTGGCGGCGGCGGCGGCGGCGGGAGTCGCGACTTCGGCGGCCAAGGTCGTCAGCGTTTCAGCAACGACAACCGCGGCAATGGTGGCTACCGAGATCACAACCGCGATCGTCTTGAAGGCATGATGGGCGATGAACAAGCCGAACCGATTCAGCCTATCACTGATGAGGAATTGGCAAGTATTGAGCTCAGTGACGCTGACCGCGCTGACCTGAACTCAAAAGGTTTAAAGTCGAAAAAGATCGAAGACCTCACGGCGCTCGCCGGGAAATTAAAAATTGAAAACCCAGCAGGGCTTCGCCGCCAAGATCTCGTTTTTGAAATCTTAAAACGCGCAGCCCGTCTCGGCGATATCTTCGGCAACGGAGTTCTCGAGATTCTTCCCGATGGCTACGGATTCCTCCGCTCGCCTGATTACAACTATCTCCCAGGACCAGATGACATTTACGTTTCGCCTTCTCAAATTCGCCGTTTCGGACTCCGCACCGGAGACACCGTTAGCGGCACCGTCCGCCCGCCAAAAGAAGGAGAGCGCTATTTTGCACTCCTTAAAGTTGAAACGCTCAATCATGAGGTTACAGAAAAGGCGCGCGAGAAAATCCTCTTCGACAACCTAACGCCGCTTTACCCAGAAGAGCGCCTGCGCCTTGAGCACGCACAAAACGATTACACGACTCGCGTTGTGGACTTGATGGCGCCGCTCGGGAAAGGTCAGCGAGCCTTGATCGTTGCGCCTCCGCGAACAGGTAAAACAGTTCTCATGCAGCACATCGCAAATGCGATCACGGCGAACCATCCTGAAGTAAAGTTAATCGTTCTTCTGATCGACGAACGCCCCGAGGAAGTGACGGACATGCTCCGGAACGTCAAAGGCGAAGTTATCAGCTCAACATTCGACGAGCCCCCAACTCGTCACGTGCAAGTCGCCGAAATGGTCATCGAAAAAGCGAAGCGTCTTGTCGAACACAAGCACGACGTTGTTATTTTGCTCGATTCGATCACGCGTCTCGCGCGGGCGTACAACACCGTCGTTCCGCCGTCGGGCAAGATCCTCTCAGGCGGTGTCGATTCGAACGCGCTCCATAAACCAAAACGGTTTTTTGGTGCGGCTCGAAACATCGAAGAGGGTGGCTCTCTCACGATTATCGCGACCGCATTGATCGATACCGGCTCACGCATGGACGAGGTTATTTTTGAGGAATTTAAAGGAACGGGTAACTCCGAGATCCATCTCGACCGTAAGCTGATGGAAAAGCGGATCTTCCCATGCATGGATATCAATAAGTCCGGGACCCGAAAGGAAGATCTCTTGATCGACCGTAACGATCTCAATCGTTTATGGATCTTGCGTAAGGTTTTAGCGCCAATGAACGTTGTGGATTCAATGGAGTTTTTAATCGACAAACTCCAGGCCTCCAAGACCAACACCGATTTCCTCGGTAATATGGGCGGCGGCTAAGTAGCTGATTAGGCATAGTTTTTTGGCAACAGGCCGCGATTTCAGAATGAGGTCGCCGGCCGCGCTTAGAGAGTTATGGCTAAAACGCAATGTGGAAAAGTCTGTGGAGGTTTTCAAGCGATGTAAGATCGCGGTAAGAATCCCAGATACCACGATATCCCTCAAGAATTTAGATTTGGTGAATCGACGGGGCTTAAAAATGAGGCTCGACACCTGATTCCATCGCGTGCTAGTTTTGCCAACTCTTCAGCCAAAAATATCTCCGGAGTTAGTTATGAAAGAAGGCATCCACCCGACTTATTACCACGATGCGCAGGTCACTTGCGTTTGCGGTAACACATTCAAGACGGGTTCCACTAAAGATGAAGTTCGCGTCGACATTTGCTCGGCTTGCCACCCGTTTTTCACTGGCAAACAAAAGCTCATGGACACCGAAGGTCGTATCGATCGTTTCCGCAAGAAGTACGGCCCAACGGCCGGCGTGAAGTCGACAACGTAGTTACTGAAATTCGAATCGCGAGTTGAGCGTCGCTCAACTCACTAAGAAAACCCGCACGCAACGTAGCGGGTTTTTTATTTGGACAACGCCATGAGCATGTTTGAGAAACTCGACTCTGTCGATTCTCGTTTCGAACAAGTTAGCATGAAACTCCAGGACCCGAATATCCTCGGGGATCAGGCGCAGTACCGTGCGCTCATGAAAGAGCACGCCGATCTCTCGCCCATCGTGACTGCTTATCGTCGCTATCGCTCGGTTTCAAAACAACTCGATGAAGCGAAGCTGCTTTTACTCAACGAAAAAGACGAAGACGTGCGGCAAATGGCCAAAGAAGAGATTGGCCCTCTCGAAACCGAGCGCGGCGCTCTCGAAGAACGATTAAAAATTCTGATTCTCCCAAAGGATCCGAACGACGATAAAAACATCGTTCTCGAGATTCGCTCGGGCGCTGGCGGCGATGAGGCGTCGCTGTTCGCCTCGGAGATTTTCGACGCTTATCAGTACTATGCCGCAAGCCAAGGCTGGAAGGTCGACATACTGGCTGCGTCTGAAGGAAATGCGGGCGGCTTTCGCGAGATTATCGCCGAAGTCAGTGGCGAGAAAGTTTTCTCGAAATTGAAATTTGAGAGTGGCGTTCACCGCGTGCAGCGTGTTCCGGCCACCGAAACACAAGGGCGCGTGCACACCTCGACAATCACGGTAGCCGTCATTCCTGAAGCCCTCGAGGTGGATGTCGTGATTGATCCGAACGACTTACGGATCGACGTCTTTCGTTCGAGCGGTAAAGGTGGTCAGTCGGTTAACACTACCGATTCTGCGGTTCGCATCACGCACATTCCCTCAGGTCTCGTGATCAGCTCGCAGACTGAAAAATCGCAGCATAAGAACAAAGCAAAAGGAATGAAGGTCTTGCTCTCGCGGTTAAAGGCCATCGAAGATGATAAAGCGACGAAGTCGGCCTCGGATGCGCGCCTGGCGCAAATCGGAACGGGCGATCGCTCCGAGCGTATTCGCACTTATAATTTTCCACAGTCGCGCATCACCGATCATAGAATCGGCCTGACAATTCCACGCATTGATCAGGTCATGGGCGGCGAGATGGGCTGGCTCATCGATCCTCTCATTACGCATTTCCAGGCCGAGCAGTTGAAAAATCAGAAGGCCACGTGACTCACGTTGCCAGCCTCGCCAGTTCTGCTAGGCTTGAGTCATCATGCAAGTAAAAGAGATTCTTCAGAAGACGACGGATTTTTTTCGGAACAAAGGTTTCGAATCGCCGCGCCTCGAAACCGAGCTCTTGATTTCGTCGGCGCTCCACTGGGAACGCATGAAACTTTATCTCAATCACGAACAGCCGCTCACCGAGGCTGAGGTCAGTGCGTGCCGCGAATTTGTACGGCGTCGCGCAGCCGGCGAACCCGTTGCTTACATTGTAGGTTCAAAAGGTTTCTATAAACATTCGTTTAAAGTCACGCCGGCCGTTCTCATTCCGCGGCCCGAAACTGAAACTTTAGTCGACGACGCAATTACGTGGGCCAAGAAGCATTCGCCTGAAGCTCGCATCGTCGATTTAGGAACTGGATCGGGCTGCATCGGAATTTCGTTGCTCGCGGAACTGCCCCAAACGCAGTTACTTGCCATCGATATCTCAGACGCGGCACTTGAGGTCGCGCAAATGAACGCCACCGAAATAGGCGTCATCGATCGCGCGACGTATCTCGTAAAAGACGCAGCGACTTTGCAGCCATCTGATTTGAAAATGACGATCGGTGACCTGGCTGACATCATTTTAGCAAACCCCCCGTATATCGCCGAAGATGATCCAGACGTTCAGGACTCTGTTAAAAAGTTCGAGCCCGCACAGGCGCTTTTCTCTGACGATCACGGCTTTGCCGACATTAAAGCGTGGTGCGCGACAGCGGCGCGTATCTCGAAGCCGGGCGCATTTATCATGTTTGAAATTGGCCACGAACAAGGTGCAAAGGCGTTACAGATTTTTGAATCGAACGGCGGGTTTGAAAACGTCACGATGGGCAAAGATCTCGCGGGACTCGAACGTTTCATCCGCGCTACGCGAAAACAGGAAAATTGAAATGGATAAAATGATTGTTCGCGGCGGGATACAGTTAAATGGCGAAGTTTCGGCGAGTGGAGCTAAGAACTCAGCTTTAAAACTTTTGTTCGCCTCGCTCTTGGCTGAAGGTCGGCACACGTTCCATAATGTGCCGGAGCTCAAGGATATCGAGTCGTCATCGCAATTGCTCGAGAGCCTAGGCTGCAAAGTCGAACGTAAAGGCAAAACTTTAACGATCGACGTGCAAGTTCCAAATACGTTTGAAGCGCATTACGATCTCGTTCGCAAAATGCGCGCCTCGATTTTGTGCCTTGGGCCGTTGCTGACAAAGTATGGCCAAGCTCAAGTTTCACTGCCTGGCGGTTGCGCGATCGGCACACGTCCAATCAATTTACATTTGGACGGCATGAAAGCGATGGGCGCCGAGATCGAACTTCGCGAAGGATATGTGCACGCGCACGCCAAACGTTTAAAAGGTGCAAACATACTTTTTGAATTTGCAACGGTCGGCGGGACTGAAAACATTATGATGGCGGCGACACTCGCTGACGGAATAACCACTATCGAAAATGCGGCTAAAGAACCCGAGATCGTCGATCTTGCGCAGTATTTGAAAAAGATGGGTGCCAAGATCGAAGGAGAAGGCACGAGCATTCTTCGCATAACCGGCGTCGATAAGCTCACGCCTGCCGAACACACGGTCGTTGCCGATCGTATCGAAGCCGGCACGTTACTTTTAGCGGGCGCGATCACGGGCGGCGAAGTCACCGTGAAAACGTGCGTACCTGAACATCTCGAAGCGTTGATCCACAAACTTCGTGAGTCAGGTTTCACGATTGAGACCGGAAAAAACGTGATGACCGTTCGCAAGTGTAAAGCCTGGAAAGGCGTTGACGTCACCACCGCGCCGCACCCGGCTTTTCCGACAGACCTTCAAGCGCAATTCATGGCGCTGATGACAGTCGCCGAAGATACGAGCGTCATCACCGAAACAGTTTTTGAAAATCGATTTATGCACGTCCAAGAACTTTTGCGCCTAGGAGCTGACATCACTCCAAAGTCTCGCGTTGCGGTTGTGCGCGGAAGGCCAGGTGCACTGCAGGGCGCTCCCGTCATGGCGACCGACCTTCGCGCGTCGGCGTCTTTAGTCTTAGCGGGTTTGGTGGCGAAAAACGAAACGAACATCAACCGCATTTATCATCTCGATCGCGGCTACGAAGGCCTCGAGACCAAACTCTCAAGCCTTGGCGCAAAAATCTCGCGCGCCAAAGGCGACTAACGTCTGGTGGGGGCACCAAAAAAAACCCGATTCCGGAGGGGCCGGAATCGGGTTTAGAAGGAAACTGCTGTTTTCGGAGGGGCCGAATCGAGCGGTTTTATCAATTTGATCGTCTGAACAGCTCGCCCTCAAAACTTGGGAGGGGCTAAGAGCGAACTCTACAGTCAAAATCCGAAAATCGATGCGACGCCGTCGAGGAGACTTTGATCAGCTCGAGCGAGGCCGGAGAACAAGAGAACCGCGGCGATATAGGTCGCGATTAACAGTGTGCGAAATAAGCTTGTTCTCGTGAGAAGATTCACCAACGGAGCACTTAAGCAATTCGAGTGCCAATTTCCGTGCAGGGTCTCTCCTAAGGTCCACTTTCCCTATGAGAATCTATGGGGTTCGCACGTCATCGCGTACACTCTTAGGTAAACCCAATTTGGTTTTCGGTCCACTTTGGAACCACAAACTAGAGTCCTGAAATGGAACCATAAGCGATGTCGCAAGATCAGGAAAGACGATGGATCGTCAAAGAGTCCGAAGGGAAAATCTGGGGTCCCTACTCGACGGCTCAAGTTCTTGAGCAAATCGATCGTGGTTACTACGTCGGCGGTGAACAGGTCGCCTCGTTTCCTGGTGGTCAATGGGTCGCGATTTCAAAAACGCCAGAATTTTACGATCGACTGCTAGATGTGCTTGTAGCCGAAGGGCGCCCGCGCCTTCCCGAAAGCGAAACGGTCTTTTTACCGGCCGAAATTACCGATCGAATCGAGATCACGAATCCCGACATGACCGAAGCGAAAGCAAAAACGCAGACTCAAACGAGCGTTACGAAAAGTCGCACGGCGGTCGGAAAAACATCGACCGAGATGCCGCGCGGACCTTCGCTTGAGCTGACAGATTTAAAAAAACTAGAAGCAAAAGAGAAGCGAAACAGTTCGTCGTCAAATCGGTTGCCGCTCATTTTGATCGTCGTCGCATTGATGTTGGGACTGGGTGCTATTTTCTTGATCGATGAAAAAGCAAAAACTGATGGCTCGCGTATTCATTTGCTAGCACCGCGAAAAGGTCAGCCTGAAATCGGCGAAGCAAAGTCATTGGAGAAGTACCAACGCGCAATCCGATCTTTTCAAGACGACACCTTTAGCTCTTATCAGCGGGCGCAAAATGAGTTGGTCGAAGTCGTCGAGGGCGCATCGGCGCAGCCAACCACAGCCGCTAAAAAGGCAGAACGTCTGGCGACACTCTGTTTGGTGTACCGAGAGCTTTGGCCTTATGCGTACCAAGACTCAAAAGATCTGAAAACGGTCAGCTTCGCGATGCAAGAGTCTAAGCGCCTCGATCCCGGCGGCCGCGCGGGCGCAACGTGCGAAGTAGTTGAGCTCATGATCACGGGCCGTTCTAGTGATGCGCGTGGCCTGACTGAAAACATGCTAGTTGAAGAGTCACAAACGCCGGTTCTGTTTGAGATTCGCGGTGACTTATTTTCGTTCGTGAAAGATTACGCGAATGCAGCATCGTATTTTGAACAGGCACGCTCGCTCTGGCCAGCCTGGCAAAAAATTTCTGTCGAAGAAGCTCGCGCGAAATCTCAGACAAAACAGTTTCCTGAGGCCATGGAGCTTTACCGCGGGGTTTTAGCAAAAGTTCCGACGCACCCAGTGGCAAAAATCGAATTGGGCTTAATGGAGGCCTTTGTCTCTCAACATCCTGATGACGGATTGGCGCTGCTCCGAACCGCACTCGACGGAAAAGAGCGCATGCCTCGCGAGGTCGAATCGAACGGGTATCTGGGCTTGGCAAAAATCCATGAACAGAAAAATCTCACTTCTAAAGCCTCCGAGTATGCGGCCAAGGCGTACCAAATAAATCCGGCAAACTTAGAGGCGAAGGTGATGGTTGAACGCCTGCATGGAAAGGTCACTCAGCCGGGCCCGAAAGAAGCGCAAGGCCTTATTTATTTGGGCGACCAGTACTTTGGGCAAGGCGATTACTTTGCGGCACAAGCGCAATACAAGACTGCGTTTGAGGCCGATCCAAAAAGTGGCACGTCGGCGATGAAAGCCGGGCGATGTTTGTGGGCATTAAATCAAAGTCTCGACGCCATCGACTGGATGAAAAAAGCCGTGTCGACCGATCCCCAGTTAACAGTCGCATACACATATCTCGCTGAGTTCTATGCTCGTCGTTACGATTTCACGGCGGCAACTCAAGTTCTTTCAAAAATTCAACGACTGCAGCCCAACAGCTACGAAGTCTACAGAGGTTTTGCGAATGTCGAACTCATTCGCAACAACTTTAGCGGCGCAGTCACTTACGGGCAACGAGCGCTTAAACTTTACGAGACAGACCTCGATACCTACATGATTATGGCCAAAGCGAATCTCGGTTTAGCCAAATACCAAGAGGCCGAACGATTCGCGGCGCGCGCCATCGAGCTCGATTTCAATAATACCGAAGCTCAAGGCTTGTACGGAAAAAGCGAGGCGGGTCTACGTGGGATCGAATCGGGCGTTACATATATTCAAAAGTTATTGAATCGTTACGTGATCACGAAAGGTCAGCAAATTCCGCAAGCCGCAATCGATTATCGAATTATTTTAGGTGAGATCTATT
>JAYTHQ010000377.1:0-2613 GCA_043732445.1 Bdellovibrionales bacterium
TCACCGAGCTTGAGGCCGTGCTCTTTTTCGGCGTCGGCGACGAGTTTTGCGACCGTGTCTTGTTCAGATTTTTCGGCGAGCATCATGAAATCGAGTCGCGCAGTTTTGTTAATTAATTCTTTTGCGCTCGAGGCATCTTGAATACCGGGAAGTTGAACGAGCACGCGGTCGGTGCCTTGCGCCACGATCGTCGGTTCAGCGACGCCGAATTCATCGATTCGGTTCCGGATCACCGCGATCGCCTGATCAAGAAGCTTCGATTTAAATTCGCGGATGTATAATTCGTTGTATTCAATGTTGATCGCTGTCGCACTCTGATCGACGACACGGAAAACTGAGCCGTACGAGGCCTCAAGATAAGCTGTGATGGGCTTGGCGTCTTCGGGCTTACCGAGTTCGAACCGGATCGCACCTTTGAGCGGATCTGTCAGCTGCGAAGATTTCACTTCGATTTTTTTAGTCTCAGCGAGTTCACGTGGAAGCGACGCCGCCAAACGATTTGCATCTTGCTTAATTGCCGAGTCGACATCGACACGAAGAACCAAGTGCGAACCGCCCTGAATGTCGAGGCCCAAGACCATTTTGCTTTTCGTCGGCCACCAGATTTTATCGACGTTCACGAAGTTTGGCACGGTCCAGACGACGGCGCCGACAAAAACGACCGCGATGATGATCCAGCGAAGACGAAGACTTTCGATCATGACTTAACCTCAGATGTAACAGTTCCGGTCGTTACGTTTTTAGCGAGCCCCGCAACCGCACTCCGTAAAACTTTGACGCGCGTGCCGGGAGCGATTTCGAGTGTGAGATAAAGATCGGTCAGCCCTTCGATACGGCCGAGCAGGCCACCGGTCGTGATGACCTCAGTGCCGCGCTCGAGCTTCGAGAGAAATTGACCGCGCTCGGTGGCGCGTTTTTTCTGGCTGTAGTTGGTATAAACGATCATCACGACGAACGCGAAAATGATCGGGACGAATTGCAAAAGTTGGCTAGGTCCGCCGGTCATGAAAACTCCGAGTCAATACGGGCATTTCTGTTAGAACCTCAAAAAGTTCCACGTTTTCAACGGAGTTGCAATGAATTGGTAGCGTCTCGGTTGGCGGATTTAATATGCCATCGGACAACGATCAAGAATCCTCGGCCCCTTCCTTCGTTTGCTTATGAAAGAAGCAGCAGCGGGTAGCAGCTGGAATTTCTTGAAGCTGCTAGCGTCTACTAACGAATCGCGTCAGGCAGAAGTCGCGGAATTCGGCCCAGCGGCCTTCGCGAATAGCCTCGCGTGACCGCTCCATGAGCTTGAAGTGGAAATGTAAATTGTGAATGGAGTTCAGTTGCGCCGAGAGCATCTCGCCGCTCGCGAAGAGATGGCGCAAGTACGCCTTTGTGTAATTGCGGCAAGTGTAGCAGTCGCATTCGGGATCGAGTGGCGACATGTCTTCTTTGTACTCGTTACGCTTGATCGAGACGCGGCCGCTCCAGGTAAAGAGCGTGCCGTTTCGAGCGGTACGCGTCGGATTTACGCAGTCAAACATGTCGACACCTGAGTCGACAGCGAGGATCAGGTCGAGCGGCGTGCCGACGCCCATCAAATAACGTGGCTTGTCCTTTGGCAGATGCGGTGCCACTTTTTTTACGAGTTCGTGCATGAGTTCGATCGGCTCACCGACCGACAGACCACCGAGCGCATAGCCAGGCAGATCGACGCTCGTGATTTGCTCGAGCGACTTCAGGCGGAGGTCAATCTCAAGACCACCCTGCACGATGCCGAAGAGCATGCTTTGTCGACGCGTCATCGCGTCTTTACTTCGTTTCAGCCACCGGTGCGTGAGCTCCATGGATTTGATCGTAGGTTCGCGTTCGGCGGGATACGGCAAACATTCGTCGAACGCCATGATGATGTCAGAACCGAGATCCATCTGGATCTCCATGCTCTTTTCAGGACTGATAAAATATTTTGTTCCGTCGAGGTGCGAGCGAAACTCGACGCCTTTTTCTGTGAGCTTTCGCAAACCGCTCAGGGAGAAAACCTGAAAGCCGCCCGAATCGGTCAGAATCGGCTTTTTCCAATTCATGAACTTATGCAAGCCGCCCAGCTTGGCGATAGTTTTTTCGCCAGGACGTAAATGTAAATGGTATGTGTTGCCCAAAAGTATTTGGCACCCAGCTTCAATCAACGATTCGTTGGTGACGGCCTTGACGGTTGCGCGAGTGCCGACGGCCATGAAGACCGGCGTTTCAATCGGACCGTGCGCCGTTTGCAAAGTCCCCGTTCGCGCCTCGCCTTCGGTCGCGTGAATTTTAAAATGCTGGCCTTGCTCGTGAAGATAACCGGTTCCATTCCGGTTGGCAGCACCAGTCTCAGCGCTCATCATTTGATCCATACTGAGAGATCTCCATACGAGAAAAGTCTGAAGCCGTTTTCGATCGCAAACGAGTAAGCACGCTTCACGTTCTCGAGACCGGCAAATGCCGAAACAAGCGCGAGCAGTGTCGAGCGCGGTTGATGAAAGTTCGTGAGCAATCGATCAACGATTTTAAATTGGTAGCCGGGTTTGATAAAAAGTTTTGTTTCTCCAAAAAAAGCCGGAGCCGAGAGAACGTGTTCACAGACCA
>JAYTHQ010000378.1:0-2613 GCA_043732445.1 Bdellovibrionales bacterium
CTTTGTTCTCAGTCCAGGTTCGTTTTAATCAGGTGCCGACCGCTTAACCCCTCTGGCAAAGGCTCCGATGAAAGATGACCGTCCACGGAGGTTTTCTAAATGAACTCGACCGAAAACAAACCGTCTCCACGTATTCCTTTAAAGCTCGAAGTCGAATATCGCCGTAGTTACGGACGCAGTGCCGATATCGGTCAATTGAAAAACATTAGCCTGACCGGCGCGTTTCTTGAGCACGCGAATGATCAACTCAAAGACAGCGATAAAGTCTGCATCACTTTTAAAGTGGGTGGCCGTATTCGTAAAATCAACGCCGCTATTATTTGGTCAACGACAAAAGGGGCGGGAATCAAGTTCTTGCCGATGAACAATCGCGACGTTCAAATCGTCGATGACTTGATGTACTTCGTTGAATCCAAGCGCGAAGGTCGTCGCGACGTGCTTGACGGGATTTTCAAACAAGCAGCGTAAGAAGAGAACAACTGGATTGTGACCTACGCCGATTGCGATCGGCGATGGTGCTCATATCAGACTTGTGTTTGCCCTAAATCCATTCGTTTTGCGCGGTTCTTGCGAATTACGATGAATAGCGCTGCGGCAGCCAAAATTAAAACACCGCCAACGGCGAGCGCCATTGTTGTGTCGTCTGGGCCTTCTTCTATCGGCGCCGCCGCCACTTTTTTCACTTTCGGTTTCGCTACTGGTGCTACTGGCGGAGGTGGTGGTGCAAGTGGATCAGCTGCCGGAGGTGCAGCCGTTGTCGCCGCAGTCGCTTGTTGCTGTTGTGGATTTCCAGCCGTAGCCGCGGCCTCGTTTGGTGGCGGTGGTGCCATCGGATCTGGGCCCGCGCCATTATCTGCGACAGCTGGTGCGGGAACTGGCGGCGGATTCATTGGTGGTTGCGGAGCAGGTGGAATCGCCGCAGCCGCAGCTACCGCGGCAGCCGGAGGAGCTGTCGGCGCGGCTTCAGGCAAGGATGTTGGCAAGTTTGTTGCCGCATCGGCAGGCGGCGTTTGCGTTTGCGCCATTGTCTGAACAGGCGCAGCTGTTCCCGATTCTGGCCAGTACTTCAATTCGACGCCACCAGGGACTTTTCCTTTTGATTCGACACTCGCATTCGTCGCCCAAACTTCTTTCCAGGCATCTTTAAAACCGAGAAGATCCTTTGAAACGGTGCGGATATTGTCGCCGTCTTTCGAAACGTAGATTTGCGGCGCAATCCCCGCTTCGTCGTAATACGTCATCATTTTGCTGTCGCTCGGGTTTGTTGGCGACGAGTAATAAACCTTGTCGCCCGTATGAACTCCGCGCTTCAAAACCGGATTCCACTTCACGAGATCTTTCGCGTGCGTGTTTGCGCCGTAAAGCTTTTGGCTCATCGACTTTGGCGTGTCTTTCGGTCGAGCGAGGTAAACGCGGTTGAGCGTCACGCCGCCAGCCGTGTAGGCCGCATCTTTCACTTTCAAATAAGGAGAATAAACAGCGGGCCGCGAAGGGACCGACTCGATTGGCGCCGAAGATGCGACTGCTTCTGCGACCGGCTCTGAAACCGGCGCTGGCTCAATCGCCGCTGGCGGTTCGATTGGAGGCGCGGCCGCGACGTCTTGCGTAGGAGGCTCAGATTTTTGTTGATCGAAGACGCCGGCGTCAGACGGGGTGGCTGGATTGTCGGTGATATTTTCGACGGGCGGATTTTGCGGCGGCTCATCTAACGAAAGATCATCAGACTTCGCTACTTCAGTCTGCGTCGTTTCAGTCGTGGTGCTTTCTGCATTCGCAACCGCCTGATCAGGCGGCTGATCGAGCGTGAGATCGTCGCCGGTGTCTTGAGGTTTCGCATCACTCGCTACGGCCTGAGAAGAATCAGCAGGCGGCGCGTCCGCTTTTGCTTCGGCGGTTTTTGCGCTGTCGTCGGCAAAATCACCTTCACCTTCTTCGGCGAAAGTTTCGTCGTTCGATTCGGCAACGGATGTGTCGTCTTTCGATCCGCTCGAGCTGCATCCCGTAAAGTGAGCGCTCATGCAAACGGCCAAAAGTGCAATAACAAGTCGTCTAGTCATAGCTGCTAGTCCCTCAGCGGCTGGTGCTTTTTTCAATTGTCGCTACTGAAAAATATTAGATCATAGTGCATGTGGCAAAGAACACTATTTCAATGAGTTACGCGCCCTAGGTCCAAAGTCATTACTTCACCTGGACCTTTGGCTGGAGAATCTTCAGAAGCGCGCCAACTTTGATGTGATGGCTTGGAAACCAGTCTTTATTCATTTCCAGAGCGTAAAGTACCGGCCCGTGAGTTGGGTACGTTTTAGGATGCGTTTCACCGATCACCGCCGGGGTCATTTCATAGGTCTCGATCAATTTTTTATCAGCGTCGAAATAACCGATCGAGAGTGGAATCAAGGTGTTCTTCATCCAAAACGCCATTGGCTCAGGCTGCTCGAAAATGAAAAGCATTCCGTATTGGGCTGGCATCGACTTTCGGTACATGAGGCCGCGCTCGCGCGAATCTGGGTTGTCGGCAATTTCGGCGGTAATCGAAAACCCAGCGACCGTGATTTTTTCGGTTTTGAGTTTTTCAATACTTTGATCGGTGAGTGCGGGAAGCGCAAACGCCGG
>JAYTHQ010000379.1:0-2612 GCA_043732445.1 Bdellovibrionales bacterium
TGAAACTTCATGAGCTGCGGGCCGACATTGAGCCACACCTGGTTCACCACCGCATTGGCGAACTTGCGAAGTGGGCACTGGCTCAGTTCTAAGAGCGGCGAAGAATAAGGCCGTCGTCCGTTAGGCGTGCAAGAGTGGCCCCAAAATCCGGGACATCCTTGAACGGATAAGAGTTGGCCTGAAGCTCGGCCTCAAGCTGCAAGCACGTCATGCGCGGCGATTCGCGAAGCTCGTCGATCGCGGCCGCCTCGTCCCACGCTAGTTTTCGCTTTTTGATTTGCCCATCAACACGCCAAATCGCGTTCAGTGTCTTTTCAGATTCAAAGATCTGAAGTGTCTGGTTAAGAAGAGCCACGGGCCCCGCCGATTGCCGATCATCTTGCGGCGAAAATAGGGCTTGGGCGTACGACCATTCGGCGGCGGCCGTGTTCGCAAATGAGAGTTTTTTTAGTCTTAGAAAGCCGGGCCAAAACCGCAGTTGATCGATTGAGACAAAGCCTGCGGCGATTTCATTTTGATAAGACTGAAATTCGCGGCGCCAGACGATTTCGCCAGCATCGCGAAAGCTTTCCGGGAAAACTTCTCGCGACCAATCGACTAAGGTTACTTCGCGAAGTGTTTTCTGAACTTCAAACGTTAGTTTGTGCGTTTGCTTTATATCGAGCCAGAGCTTTTTCCAGGAATCTTGCTCCGCTCGACTTAAAACTTCACGCGAGATCAGTGCCGCCGGCATTTTCAGACTCTCAAATCGACTTTGCACGAGCACCTTGAGACTCGGTTCGCGCATCACCGCGCTCGTCCAAAAATTCGCGGGAATAGCGATCGATAAAGTTTTCTGCAGTTTTTCGGCACGCGCCCAAAGAGCGTCGATCGGCCCACCCATGACGACATGCGCGATCGAGACTAAGAGATCGTGCGACTGTGTTGGCCATGCGCCAGGATGCAAGAGTGGCTCAGGTAGCTGAAGATCGATCATTACGCCGGGCCGAGAAAGCGTTCCTCGACCTTCTGCAATCGATATTGCAGAAGCCTCTCGAGATCGCCGCGAACAAACAGATCGTCGGCCAAGGCACCCAGAAGTCCGAAGGGCATTTCAAAATCGACGATATCGGTCAGCAGCGTCGTCTTTGCGTCATGCAGACTGAAAAGTTGGGTATGGACCCACGATTTAAAAAACCCGGTCATTTGCCGATACGTAAACTTTGCGCGAGGCTTCAACTCATCGACGCGGTATTTTGAGTGGACTGATTTTCCAAACCGCGTGAGCTTGACGGTGAACTCGCTCTGCTCGCGCAAAACGGTCGGGAGATCGAGAAATTCGGCTTCGAGCGAGAGGTCTAACCACTGGGGCAAATTCTCGAGATCAACGAGATAACGATAGACATCGCCTTGGCTAGCCGGAATGAGTCTGGAGACATGAACATGGCCCATTCTTTAAACCTATGAGTTTACGAGCATTTTAGCAAAGAGCCTGCGCCGCGTTGAGCCGAAGAGCTTTTACTTTTGACGCTCCTACCTCGCACCTTCTATACCTTGCGCCCGATGACTCGATTGATGGCCCGAACGATTTTCAGCCTCCTTTTAGCGACGTCCGCGCATGCAGATTCGCTTCGCGGTTTTATTGCGCGTCACGGAATTCAGCGTTTTTTGAAAGTTCAAGCGGGCACTGACGCACCCACAGAGCTCGAAATTTCAACCGTGACGCCCCAACTTCAAAATAATCTCAGTAGACTCAAAGATGGCGATTTCATTGTCGCGCGCGGCACGATCGGTGCCGATCAGAAAACTGTGCAGATTCAATCCATCGAAAATCTCGGCCTGGCAGCGCTCGTCGGGAGTTGGATCACTGAGCGTTCAGAAGTTTACGAGTTTCGGGACTTCAGTCAGCTGACTCTCTACGTTCCGGCCGCTGACGGCCACTCCCCTGCGGTAAAGGCCGGCGATTTCAACTACGCCGTAACGCCAGATCAGGGAGCACGCTACTCGATCTTCGTGAGCAACAATCTCTCGGTCACGCTCGGTTCTATCGAATTCAGAAGGAGCCGCTTGAAACTGACAGTGCTTGACCCGCAGACGGGGCAGGTTTCTTCCGAGATGATACTTTCGCCATTTGCGGCTCCGCGACCGCTGAAGTAACGTCGTGGCCATGTGGCGACCCACTGACCCTCAGCTTTTTTTCTCAAGGCAAGACCCCGATGACCCACGTCTAGGTGATCTCGTGCGCGCTCTTCCCGACCTGTCTCAACTTTCAACGACGAACGCGCGTCGCTCCTTCGTGATCGGCGGGTATCCCGATGACGAAGGAATCCGTTTAAACGGCGGTCGGCCTGGCGCTTCGCAGGCGCCGACTGTTATTCGTAAAAGTTTTTATAAAATGACGCCGTCTCTTCAGCAGCCGGCTGATTTCGAGCTCTACGACTTTGGCGATTTGGACTCGGCTTCAGCTCCGCTGGCGCATCGCCACGAGCTGGGGTCAAGCGTCTGCACCGAGGTACTTCAGCGAGGTGCTCGCTGGATTGGTCTTGGCGGCGGTCACGATTATGGGTTTGCCGAGGCTAAAGGTTTTCTCGACTGGTCACGCTCGCAAAAACAGCGCCCGCTCGTTCTTAATT
>JAYTHQ010000380.1:0-8732 GCA_043732445.1 Bdellovibrionales bacterium
CTAGTAAGCGTTCTTGTTCACGAAGCCGCGCACGACGGTCATCAGTAAGATTTTGATATCGAACCAGATCGTCCAGTTGCGGATGTAGAACAAGTCGCACTCGATTCGTTTGTGAAGCGACGTATCTCCGCGCCACCCGCTCACTTGGGCCCAGCCGGTAATGCCCGCGCGCATTTTATGACGAAGCATGTAAGCCGGAATTTCATGACGGAATTTTTCGACGAAATGAACTTGCTCAGGCCTCGGGCCCACCAGACTCATATTTCCGACCAGAACATTCCACAACTGCGGCAGCTCGTCTAACGATGTTGTTCGCAGAAACGTGCCGATTCTCGTGCGGCGCGGGTCATTTTCGGTTGTCCAGCCGCGCGACTCATCGAGGGTTCCGACCTTCATGGTCCGGAACTTCCACATCAAGAAGGTCGTTCCGTTTAAACCGACTCGCTCTTGGCCAAAGAAAATCGGGCCGCTCGAACTGAGGCGCACGAGAACCGCGAGCAAAAGTAAAAGTGGCGAGAGAATTAAAAGCCCGATCAAACTGCCGAAGAAATCAAGCCCACGTTTAGCCGTTAGCTCTGGAACCGAGAGCCGCGGCTCATTCAAGCTCATGATGTGCAGATCTTCGATCGTTTCGGTCGACATTCCGAGGAGGGCTCGATTTTCTGCCGTCAGAATTTGGATTCGAAAAAGCTCGTCGTAATGTGAGCGAATAAATTGCGACACAAACGCCGAGTGGCCATCTTCGAACGCGAGCACGACCAAATCAGGGCGTTGCGCGCGGATCTCTTCATCAAGCACTTCTAACGGATATCTTGGAGTGGCCGCCGCACGGGTTGTTGTCACTCCAAAAACCCCGATCGTTTGCAAACCAGTCGCGGGGGTGTAACCAATGACATCGAGATAGCGATCAACTTGCGACGGATCGCCCGCGACGAAAACTCGTTCGAGTAAATATCCACGACGACGCATCTTGCGAATGAAACTCCGGACAAAAACGCGCGCGAACACGAGAAGTGCCGTTGAACAGCCCGCATATAAAACAATCGTGATCCTAGAAATGCGCGCCTCAGAGAAAAAATAAAGCACGATGATAAATCCAACAACGCTTAAGGCATTCGCGCGAAACAGCCGCATCACTTCATCTGTCGACGACAGCATTCGGCGCCGATCGTATTGACCATTTTTTAAAAAGAAATAAAGCGACAAAATGACGAGTGGAAAAAACCAGTCGATAAACGTTTGCCCAAGGCCCGCCTGCGCAGAACCGATCACCGCGAAGCGAAGCCAATATGAAATGGCCCATGCGAGCGCGATTAAGGCGGCATCAAGGCCAATCTGAAGACCGCGAATGTGACGAGCACTAAATTGAATCACGCCTGAACTCTAACTCTTTGAATTGGCTTGAGCAACAGAGCTGCTTAAGAGCTCTTGGCAAGCCGTGAAAACTTCGGCGTCATCGATACCGTCCATGAAGTTGCGGTCATCTTGATATTCAAATCCTAAATTGAGCTGGCCCGCCCCGGGCCACCGACTGGCGACAGACCGAACGCGCGCGCCGAGCGGCCCCCAACGACGCGGATTAGTTGGTCCATGAAGGCCCAGCGTCGGTACGCCCATCGCGGCCCCGATGTGCATAACTCCGGTGTTAACGCTCACCAACAGCGAACACCTTTGTAAGAGTCGCAAGGTCGCATCGAATGAGCAACCCGCCGTGCTTGAAAAGCGACTCCGGACGTCGCTAGGCAGCTGGTTCATAAAATCAAGCGAGCGCTGTTGATCTTCAGGTCCACCAGATAACACGAACGAAAAGTCGTCGAGCTTGAGAAGACTCAACGCGAGTTTTTGCCAGTGGCCTGGCGCCCATTCTTTGAGATGACTCTGCGTTCCGCTCGGCCAGAGATGAAAGACGACCTTCCGCTCACCGCCGAGCCACGGATGACCTAATGTCTGCGGGAGCGAGCGCCCGGCGACGGCGAGGCCAGACATCAGCTTTCGGTAATTCTCAAGTTCATGTTGATCATTTTGATGAGTGACCGCTTGGTCGTACATGTAGTGCCGGTACTGACCTTGCGTCTTGAATCCGAGCCTGAGGCCTGCACGCGCGAGCGCCGAAAAAATAGCGCTGATCCGTGGCCAGGTATCGAAATCGATAAATAAATCGAAAGCTTCCTGGCGGATCAAACCCAAAGCTTTTAGCGGCCTCGTTAAGGGCAGCTGGACGACCGAATCGACTCCGCTCAAACGCTTCGCAAAGCCGGCATTCGAGCCTCCGACAAATAAAACGATTCGCATCGTCGGATCAAAAGCTTTTAGGTCATCGATCATCGCCGAAACTAAAACGGTATCGCCAATCGCGGCGGTCTTTAAGAGGCCAACGGAACGGATCTGAGACGGCACTGACCGAGAGCGAAAAAAACGCATTGGTAGCAACATCAGGAGCAAAAAAGGCCCTACATAGCGGTCAAAAAACTTTAAGCGTGCGTTTCCACGTTCCATCTGTAAGGGATTATAGTGAAACTCCAGGGAGAAGCCAGGAAACGATGATGGAAACCGGGACAACCGCCGAAGTTCGCGGAGTCGAGACGTCAAATAAGCCCAAACGGTTGATCGAAATCGCCATCCAGCGATCTCCGTCGCTTTTCGCGGCTGTTTTAGCGACCGTCGTCTTTGCCATAATTAAGGGAAATTCACATTTCTCGCTGCTCGGCGATGACTTTATTTACCAGTCGAAGCAGCTTTTCGGTGCACTCAGCCTCGACGACTTTAATTTCTTTGCACGGCGCCCGGTCTCGACGTTAATCACCTATTTTTTGTTTCTCAATCGAGTGCCCGAAACGTTCCAAGTGCAGTTTCTCGTGGCCTTTTTTCTTGAGGCCTACGCCTTCACCTTCATCGTTGAGTTTTTGTACCCACCTGTTTTTAAAAGGCTCGGGCTGAGCCAAATACTTTTGCTGAGCATTTTTATGCTTTACCCGTGCTTCCACGAAGTCTTGTTCATGAACCTAACGCTCGCCTGGAGTCTCGGTGCGCTCTTTTGGGCGCTATCGCTCAACCAGAAAAATCTTTTTTTGCAGAGTGTGTTCGTCTGCCTGGCGGCGGCCTCACTTGAAACTTACATCTTGCCCATGGCCCTCTTACCGCTCGTGCGTTTTTTAATTAATCGCTGGAGCGGTCTACCGGCAGATGAAAGCGAGCACCATTTTTTTAAGAAGCGAGCTGCCAGTTGGGCGCTCGGTGTTTTTGCGTTTTTAATCGTGAGGACCTTCCTCCTTCGTCTTTTCCCGGACTACGGTTATGCGATCGACTTGAATCTCGGTCAAATTTTTGCTCAGGCGATCAATAGCTTTAAATTTCTCTGGACGATTCACTTCTACAAAACTTATTGGTTCTCAACAGTTTTACAGCTCATGGCATTCACCTGGATCGGCATGAGCACCTACCGCGCCCGTAAAACGTCGACGACGTCGTTTTTAATTTTGGTATGTCTTCCGTTTCTGACGACTATTCCGATGTGGCTTGTGGCTTATTATGCACCTCGATCGGTACACGCGTCCGTACTGATGAACCTCGCTGTTTTGGCATCGCTCGGACTCATCGCCCTTCAGAAACTGAATGGCAAAAAACAGGCGCTGCTGCTGGCCCTACTTTTTCTTGGCTACTCCTCGCAGATTGCCGTGATCTCGAAAATTAAAGCCCGAAACTCTGCCGCCATCGAAAAAAACAAAGCATCCGTCACAGAAATTTTAAAAGCCTGCCCGTCGATTTGCGCAGTCGACTTATCGGTCATCAACTCTGGTTACAAAAGCGATTGGGTGCTACCGTCAACGTCTTACCAGGCGTTTGTCGACGTGATCGCGGCACAAGCTCATTATTCTGGCTCGATCATTCTGACTGACGATGGCCCACTTGCAGGCGGTAATCTTTGACTTCGACTTCACCTGATCACTCAAATGATCGCGCAAAATCTGCTGTCATTGTCAAAATCGGCGCAATCGGCGATGCGGTCATGGCGCTCCCTTTAGCGCGTGAGCTAAAGTCGCAGGGTTTTAATCGGATCACTTGGGTAGCCGGTGCTGATATTGCGCCTATTCTAGCATTTGTACCTGAAATTACCGACGTGATCTTGATCAACGAGCGAGCCCTTTTCGGGATTTCAAAGTTTGTGGCGATCAAAGAGGTTTTGAAAACTTGGTGGAGGTTGCGCCATCTCAGATCGCAAACTATTTTTCTTCTGCATGCCGACAGACGCTACCGTCTACTAGTTCCCCCGTGGCTCAGCGCCTCTATTCAAGTTGTTAGGATCGGATCACGCAGGCACCATACGTTTGATTACGCCCGACTTGCTCACCCAAAGCTTGAAGATAACGCCCTCGAGTTTCAACCGTATACGCTCCCTAAACTTGGCGCCCGTAGTGAAGTCGTTTGTCTCTTCCCGGGTGGCGCAAAGAATGCCATGCGCGACAACCCTTTGAGGCGTTGGCCGCTCGAGAATTACGTAAAACTATGCGAACTACTTTTGGCCGAAGGCTTTAACATCGCCATCGTTGGCGGTCCCTCTGACCAATGGATTGAGCCCGCATTCGCGCGTTTGAAATCGATGGTCGACTGGCGCGTTGGCACCATGAAGCTCAACGAAACCGTCGAGTTTTTACGACACGCCGGACTCGCGGTCTCTCACGACACGGGGCCAGTTCATTTAGCATCGCTAGCCGACTGCCCCATCGTCACTATTTTTGGCCCGACAAATTCAGAGTGGTTTGCGCCTTTGAAATACAAACACCTCGTGCTTGAACAGTCTCCAAAGCTTCCGTGTCAGCCGTGCTACGACGGCAAGGATTTCGGGTTTTGCACAAATAATCTGTGCATTTCACAGATCACTCCCGATCAGGTTTTCAAAAAAATCCAGCTAGCGACGAGTTTTCCTAAATGATCGATGAAACTTCGCAAGAGCCGCTGATCGGAATTGCGCTGGCCGCCTACAAGCCAAATCTCGCTTATTTCCAAGCGCAGCTTCAGTCGATTGTTGATCAAACTTATACCAATTGGTTTTGTTGCATTGGATTTGATTCTCCATTGGCCGACGTCTCCACGGAGCCAAGCCTTCATACTTTTTTTACCGATTCACGTTTTGATTTTTTCCAGAATGATCAAACTCCAGGACTCGTTGGCAACTTTGAAAATACAGGCCAGGCTTGCCTTCTCAGATCACCAAAATACATCGCCTACGCAGATCAAGATGACATTTGGTACCCCACAAAGCTCGCGGTTCTCAGCGAACGCTTAGCGAGCTTGCCTCCGCTCAGCGTCGTTCACTGCGATATGCACGTTCTCATTAAGCAAAAAGACGGCACCTTTCAGGCTCTCGAAAAAACTGCCTGGGCAATCGAGAATCGCGGCGTTCACCACGTCACTCCACTTGATTTCTTTGTGCGAAATATCGCGGCGGGCGCCGGCATGCTCTTCGATGCCGATCTCCTGCGGCGGTACCCGAAGATTCCTGGTGACGTATACGGGCAAGATCATTGGTATCCCATGATCGCCTCATTCTACGGCGGGGTTCACGCGGTTGAGCAGCCGCTCTACAGTTACCGAATTCACGGCGACAACGTTGCCGGCCTCAGCCGATATTCTGGTTTCTTCAACCACTCGAAATCTTCTAAAGCGCTGGGCCTCAATAAGAAATGTCTATTGGCGTTCAATTCCTCAAAGGCTCGGTATCGGCATGCGCACGATGCCCAACTACCGACCACGAGACTTCATTTTCTCGTGACTACGTCGGGTTTTGATTTTGGACTCGGTTACTTCCTAAAAGCTGTCATGAGTCTTGCGACCGACCGCGCTTTAGCGCGCGCCTGTTTAGTCAGAGCATTTGGCAAGGTGCTCCGGCTCTTTTATCCAAACTACGTCGACGTCGTCCGAAACTAATTATCTTTACGCCAGCGACTCATCGTCCAGCACTGGGTTCGTAAAACCGCCCATTCCATTGTTCAAGAATGTTCTGGCAAGCGACGGGTCATCTTTGATGTAAAGGAGCCACGCGAGCAAAAACACAAACGGGCCTGGAAGATTATGTTTAAAGATGTAGTTATAGCTCGACGGAAGTCGCTCGGCCGCATCATCCATTTTCATAATTGTCTCAAACAGGTGTTTCCGTTTTGACCAGCCAATACCCGCTTTCTTCCAGCCCTCAAACCATGACACATCTTCGGGCTTATAAAAAATCCCCTTAAACGCGATAAACCCAATTACGTTGTCTTGGTGTTGTCGGTAAGCATAAAGCGGCTCGTGGACAGGCCGAATTTCGCCAAAGACTGAAGCTAAAATTGCAACCCAGTGGTCGTGGTAATCAATACTGATTGGAATTGGCGAAATTTTCTTGGCTAAGCTGACGTCGAAGAGCGAGCTCGCTCCGGTCACGGTATTACGCAACATGAAATGAAGCGGCGAATAGTTCTCGAGAACACGTGATTCGCCCACCCATGCGCGCGTCAAGAACTCTGCCGATTGCAAATCCGAGTCCTCGGTAAAAACATGCATATCCGAGTGGACGAGACTCATCGGCGGGCACAGTCTCAGTGTTTCAACGAGGCGCAGAAGCTTATTCGGATACCAGACGTCGTCTTGGTCGGCAAATGCGATCATCTCTGCGCCGTGATCAATCGCGACGTTGACCGCATTTTCAAAATTTGCTTTGACGCCTCGCCGACCGGGATTGCGCACCCAAATGAATCGCGGGTCAGACATAAACGATTTCAGCGCCTGATCTTGCAGATCGAGATCTGAGTCCATCGAAACAACACAGATCCAGTTTGAAAATGTTTGGCTCTGGATCGTTTGTAGCTGAACGGTGAAGACGTGAAGTTTTGGCTTGTAAGCCGCCAGCGCGATTCCGACCTTTTGTCTTGGCCCAGGAGAACCGATCTCCAATTTCTTTGAGTTAAATGCAGAGAAAACAGCCTTCGAAACCCAGCCTCTATCAGAGCGCGACAAAACGAATAGCCAAACCGAAGGAACAAAAAGACCGGCTAAAATTAAAAACAACGAAACGCGTGATTCAAGTGGGATTCGGAAAAGTGCCGTAACGACAGTCAAAACAGTCAAAGGTACGGTTGCGAAAAATACGTGTGTCAGCTTCAGTCGAGCTTGAGGGAATTCTCGAGCGGCGAATGTGTAGAGAATTCCTGTATCAACCGCATTTCGAACAACCCAAATGATGGCGGCCGCCTCTAATCCGTAGCGGGGAATGAAATAAAAAAGGGCGCCGACATAGACTGGAAGTTGAATCAGATGTGAAACGGCGGTGATCGCTGGCTTGCCTAAAGCATCCAAGAGGGCGCTTGGAACAATTCCAAAACAGTTGAAGAAAAGTGCGAGCGACAAAATCTGAAGAACCCGAAAGCTTTGGTCCGCGAGCGTCACGCCTGCCCACAGCGAAAGTGTCTCATGAGAGAAAAGCAGCGCCACGACCGAGATTGGCAGAATGGCGATAAAGATCAGCTTATTTGCCCGAGCAAACGTCAAGGAGGCACGCGCTCGATCGGCGGTGAGCTGCGCAGCAAAGGTCGGGAAAATAACGCTCAAAACGGCAGCCGGGATAACGGTCACTTTGTTAATAATCTCGTACGGCGTTGAGTAGTACGTCACCGCCGCCAAAGACATCAGGACCCCGATCACAAAGCGATCGGCATAACCAATTAAGGGCATCGGGATGTTCGCGATGGTGACCCAGCCACCGAACTTCATGAGTGACGGTAAAACTGAATAGTCAGTCGAAATCTTTGAAGCACCAGGCAGAGATTGAATTCCGCGCCTCAGATAGAAAAACCAACCGATGATCCGCGCGATCACCAACGCTGAAATAACGAACGGGAGATAGGTCGAGTAAATCGCAAAAATCAGCGGGCTCAGATAAAACAGACTTCCAACCGGAACTTGAATGCGGTTGATGGCCCGAAAGTTTTGCGTCGCTTCAAGCACACCGCGAAAGCAGGAGGTCGTGATGACGAACGGCAAAGCAAATGCAATGACGTAAAACGCCTGTAATGTTTCGGTCTCAAGCGAGGGCGGGACCTTGAGGCCGTTCGTCACTAACCACTTCGACGAAAGCGCCATGACCGTAGCGCCTAAAATACCGAAAATTGCAGTGGCCACGCAAACTGTCCAGAACATGGTACCGATCTCACCTTCACGATCGGTATCAAGGCGTTCAGCAATGCTTTTGGTCAGGGCGCGACTCAGGCCGAAATCGAAGAGGTTGAAGTAGCCCAGGAACATCCACGCTAACATTAAGACGCCAAAGCGCTCGTCACCGAGCCGGTGAATCAGGTTCGGAATCGAAAACAACGCGATCAAAATCGGCAGCGCCTGACCAAAGAAATTCAGCGATGAGTTTTTCAACAACATCTGACCCGAATATCTCTCCGAACCATCGCCACCTATTTGCATACTTGCTCTGGGCTTTCGCGGGAAAAGGTTTTAAGTGAACAGTGATCGGTAGACGTCTGCGCCTTTTTTCACGTCACCGTCGAAAATCTTTTCCTGTTTCTCGATGACGATACAACGCGAGCAATGGCTCTCAACCGTGACCGGATCGTGAGTAATCAAGATGAGGGTACGTCCTTCAGCATGAAGTTGCTCAATCTTTTTCAGACACTTCTTCTGAAAGCCGACGTCACCAACCGCCAGAATTTCGTCGATGAGCAAAATCGGCGCGGGAAAATGTGTTGCGACCG
>JAYTHQ010000381.1:0-2597 GCA_043732445.1 Bdellovibrionales bacterium
GCGACGGTCGCACGCGACGCGAGCTCAAGTTCTTCGGGCGTCGCTTCGTTGACGCCGTTCACCGTACCGAGCGCGACTGGCGCGGCCTCAACCGACGGCTCAGGAGTCGGCGTAGTTTCGGGCTTTCTAGTAAGACCAAGAGAGGCATCGATTTTTTGGAGTCGGTCTCGGGTCTCTGGGGATTCAGTGAGCGCTAGGCTACGCTTGTAAAAGTCATGTGCCGCTTCAGGCTTCAGTTGAATGACCGATAAGTCACCGGCCGAACGCCAAGCGAGGGCGCGCGTCTTTTCATCGATCACGTTTGCAAACTCGTCGACGCGTTCGATCGATTTCCAGGCCCGGGCACGATTCACTTTTAAATCTTGATCAATGAGGTTGAGAAGGCCTGCGGAAAACGCGCCTCTTAGACGCGACGTCTGCGGCCCGACGACGAACCAATCGGGGTGATGAACGATGTCTTCAAGCGCTTGCGAAACCAAAGATGCGGCTTTCAGCGAAGGCTTTATACGCGAGGCGCACTCCAATTCAACAACCGAGAGCCACGCCTGAAGACTTTTTGCTTTTGGCTTTGCCGCATGCGCGCGCTCAGTGCACTGCTGGTCATTTCCATGGAGCTGCGCTTCTTTCACTTTGCCGAGAGCGGTTGTCGTCGCATCAAGACCTGTTTTTGGAAATTCACCAATGCCGTACATCCAGCGCGGCGCTGGAAAGTGATCCTGACTTGAGATGGTGACGCTCTCGAGCGAGGCTTGCGCCGAGAGCGATGTCAGAACGCCCGAGAGCGCGATCAAAAAAGCTTTATTCATTTCGGAACCTCGTAAACGTGAAGACTGGGGACCCGCGACACATTTTTAAACGACTTCGGCCAAAACGGCTCAGTCTGATAAAAGAGATTTTCAGTCGTGCCCCAAACAATATGAGTGATCCCGAGACCACGCGCAATATCGGTAGGGTCCTGATTGACCCAGCGCCCGCGCATGAATGCGTCGAATTTATCCGAGCGCTCTTTGTAAGCGATCCCGTGCGACCACAGATGGCCCTCGTAACCGACGGCGCGAACTCGACCGAAGTAGGTGAGCGGATGATCGTGCGTTGGAGCAGCCGCAAAAACTGCACCGCGAGGAACTTCTGCGAGAGCTCCTTCAAGAGCCCCGATTTGCGCCGTCTGATAAATCGCTAAGCCACGTACCGATGGTGGTGCGAGAGATAAGTTGACCGCAAGAAAGCCTGATAAAAACAAAATAAATGCGGTCACGAATTTCACCGAGTCCGGGAGAATCGGATCGAGCACCACCCATGCTAGCCGCGCGAAACCCAGATAAGGAAAAATCAAAATCTTGATGTTGTCCCACGACCACGGCGCCAGCATCACGTTAAAAAATAAAATGAAAAGGCCCACGTAAAGTGCAAGTTCGAGCAGGAGCGAGCGCTTTTCGGTTGGCGAAAATCGTTTCGACGCCGTCAGTGCAGCCAAGATTGCGAATGGCAACAAAAGCCACGGACCAAAATTTAGGACCAAAAACTGAGGCGCTTGCTCAAGCGTTGTGGTCCACCAAGGGTCGAGGTGAACGACACTCGCCTTCGCCAAAAAGTCGCTTGAGCGTAAAACAAAATAAATGGCCGGCACGTAAGCAACGAAAGCCATTCGCGACGCGAGAAGGCGCCTGAACCCGGCCAAGCCGCCAGCACTCAACGCGAAGCCAGCCATCATCAAACTCACAATCACGAATGCATGGACGTGGAAAAGAGGCAGTAGGCCCCATAAAAGACCGAGCGTTGCCTGAACACCTGGGCTCAACTTCAAATTTTTCGAATCATTCACCATCACTCGACGGGTCGTCTCGATAAGAATGAGTCCGACAGGAAGCGCGAAGAGAACACCCCGCTGAGTGATAAAGACCGAGAGAAAGAGATTTTTCCAGTCAACACCTTGAGTGAGATCGGCTGATCCGTGTTGACCCATCAACAGCGACCAGCCGATCAAGCCGCCACTAAAAAAGAAGGCGCCGACCGCCCACCAGCTCCCGAACCACCGAAGGACCGTGATCCCAACAATCGAAGCGGCCAATCCCACAAAAAATAAATGGCTCGAGAGTGGCACACCCAGGATCTCCCAGAGCGCCGAGTAAAGATCTGCACCGAAGGGATAACGAAGAGTTTCAGACGCAAAACTCGGATTGACCGGTGGGAAAGAAGCGCCAGAGGCCATCTCGCGAATGTAGTTAATGTGCAGTGGCAGATCGCCAAAGTTGTTCGGATGAAGCGTCATCCACTTCGCGTCGAGACGAAAAAACATCCAGGCAAAGTGCCTGACACTTGCGTATAGGACGACCGTCGCAAGGACGACTTCAAGAACGCCGGCTGCGCCCTCGTGAAATCCTAAAAACTTGAGATCTGGAAAGGCCACTCGCAGTTGCTTTTCGCGCCGGCGAGCCATGACGTATCCGACAAAAAGAGAAACCACCGCGATCGTTGGCGTCAGCGCACCAAAAATCCACGAAAGCGCGTAAGCCAAACCCGTCGCAAAAATCGCCTGGAGCAAAAACACGATCATGGTTTGACTGCTCCGGTGATGACCAATGTGCCCGTCGGAAAGT
>JAYTHQ010000382.1:0-2593 GCA_043732445.1 Bdellovibrionales bacterium
CGCGGTGGCCTCACCGACTCCGCTCCCGCGATCAGCAACCCTGCCAAATTCGGTCGCGACCGGCCCCGGACAGAGCTGAGTAATGACGACACCTTTGTGCGCAACCTCTGCGCGAAGCGCCTCTGAAAATCCATTTACGAAATACTTTGTCGCCGAATACAGACTCAAAAAGGGAACAGACTGAAAAGCCGCGCTCGAACCCACCATTAAGATTCCACCGCGCGAGTTTTGAATCATCGGCCCGATCAATTGGCGAGTTAGATAACTGAGCGCGATCATATTCAGGTTCATCATCTGAACTTGTTTAGCCCAGTCGCTCGTCGCGAACGGACCGATGTCACCCATGCCCGCGTTGTTGATCAAAATATCGATTGTTCCGACCGCTGCGTGCGCCTGCGCAAGCATCTCATCGACTCGTGCTTGATCGGTGATGTCGCAAGGAAAAACTAAGATTTTAAGTTTCGGGTGACGCGATTCGAGTTCAGCTTTTAGCGCCTCTAAGCGCTCGGCCCGCCGTGCGACGAGGATCACCGCTTTAGCTCGTGAACCTAGCTGCTTCGCAAGCTCGAGCCCGATACCCGACGAGGCGCCTGTGATGAGAACCGTCGCTCCGTCTAAGTGAACGCGGCTCATTCTGCAACCGAAGCGACGGCCATCAATTTAAAATTTTGCGCGGCAAATTTCGAAAACTGCATAAGATCTCCAGTTAAAATTCGAGAGCTCAATTATAAACAGCGGTGAGCACTCATCGCGTCCAGCTGTGCACGCTGCGCTGTTAACAAAACCGAGACGCGGTCACGAAGGCCATTGATCGAGTGCGCAGCTGCACAGACGTTATCAGCGCCCTCACGAGCTTCTTTCATTTTCTTCGCCTCTTTCTTGCGGGCGTCGCCGGGCATTTTTTCGTTGTTCACTACAAGCGCGTGAGCATCGTAAGAGTGAATGTAATAGTTGATCGAAACCGTCAGATCTTTTTCAGCTAGTGCGGCCCAATCAGGCTGATCGTGCTTGCGATCTTTGATCATTTTCCAGATCGCATCGCCGCGGAAGGCCGATGTTTTTATTTCGTTTGCGTTGACGCTGTTAATTTCGTCTTTCAGACGTTTGAAGAGCGGCTTGTTCCACTCGACGTCTTCAGAGTTGTTCCAAACGCCGACGGCCGCTTGGTGATAAATCTGCGCGAGCTGCGTTTGATCAATCCAACCGAGGCTTGCAACCAGATCAGCTGTTTTCATTTGTTCTTCAGGGGCCGCGGCAAGCTTTGCGATAATGCCCTTATCGCCCATCAAAATTTCTTTCAAAATCGTGTTGTTCGAAAGGCGAGCGAAGAAGGCGGCATCCTCGTCACTCAATTTCTCGCCGTGCTTCGAGATTTCGAGCAATGACGGGAGTATTTGCAGAACACCTTCGCGCTTTCCGGCATTTATAATGTCTTCGATCGCTTTGTATTTCGACTGATTGTCTTTGATCGAGCAGAGTTTGGTTGCGACGAAATCATCGAACCGACCAGAACCCGGAAGAATGCCCGGGACGTCGGTAAAGTTTCCGCCAATCATACTGCGCATAAGCGGATTTAAACGTTTGCCGGCGTCGTAAGTGGCTTGATTGGAGCCGTCAGTTTGACCGGCCTTTAAGCGATCAAGCTCTTTCGAATAAGCCTCCGAGATCAGTCGGCGCTCCCAGTCTTCTAATATGCCATCTTGTTTCAGGCCGGGAGTGAGTTTCGCGAAGTATGAGCTTAAGGCCGGCTGAACCTGTTCGCCTTTGGGCGCGATGGTATTAAAGCCCGCGACAACCGCGCTTCCGCGGAAGATCCGGCGCAGTCGATCTGTATTTGAGTCGCCGATCGGCGAATAACGAAGAGTGACGATCTCTCGTGCGACCGCATCGCTAAAACCGTGACCTCGCAGGGATCTATAATAGATGTCGGGATTTCGGCTATCGCGCGACTTTGACGCCAGCGTATTGCAACCAAACATGTAAACTTGCGTAGCGCCGTTGAGAACATTCGGGCACCCGCCGCAAGACGCAGCTTCCATTCCGCCTAGTTCAAAATTGTGGTGATGATCGTCAAAAAATTTTCCGGCGAAATGACCTGACATCAAAAGAACGTCGCATTTCGTTTGTGTCGTCTGACAAATCTTTGGAAAAAAGTTTTCTGGATTCTTGTCTTTCAAGAGCTCGACGAATTCAAAATAATCCGGGTGGAGGTATTTTTGGAACGTCTCTTTTTCCTCTGTCGAATTGATCGTCAGCGTGCAGATCACCTTTTTGTGAGCCGGCGGCGGCGTCGACGCTCGTTGCCCAATTGCCACAGAGCTCACAATCGAAAAACCGATTGCTAAAATGGTCGATGCTTTTGATCTCAAAACTGACTTCGTCACAAACTGCTCCCCTGAAACAAAAGTTCCCAGTCGCAGATAGTTCAAAACCGAGACTCGGCCTCGGAGTCGTTAGAGTGCCGTCTCTTGCATCTGAGGCCAAAATCGCTGTCGAACCCCTGGTCAGCGCCTTCGTTTTGGGGCATGAAAACGAGGCACGGTCTCTGGAGGCACTCGCGTGAGAAGGCTCGCGGCCGTACTCGACACCGCTG
>JAYTHQ010000383.1:0-2591 GCA_043732445.1 Bdellovibrionales bacterium
AACATCCAACTCACGACTGCGACGAGAACCGACATCAATGCCGTCAACGTCTCAGCCGAATCGGCAGGCTTTCGCGTTAGCCAGTTCGATTTTAAAATACGTTTCAGTTCCAAGTTTGCCTCTTGAGCGCCGACTCTGAGATCAAAGCCAAGCTCCGGACTAATTCTTTTTCAGGTCCTCGACGAGTTCGGCGAGAGTGTGTTTTGACAGGCTTTGCTCCATGGACTTTTGCGTTCGGTCGAGAACCTTCTCCATGGATGACTTGATATTGCAGCTGACTTTACAGGCCTTTTGATGCGGGTAGGAGTGAATCGCAAACGCTTTCGGGGCTTCAACTGCTTCGTAAATATCGAGAAGCGAAATATCTTTTGCCTTTTTCGCGAGCGAGCACGCGCCAGTTTTACCAGTACGCGTTTGGACGAGCCCGGCCTTAGAAAGTTTCGAGAGAACACGTCGCACGAAACTGGGGGCCGCGTTTACGCTACCGGCTAGCTCACTCGAGGTCATCTCCGCGCCAGAGCGTTCGCAGCCGACCCCGAGGGTCGCCATCATATGAACCGCGATAGAAAACTGCGTGTTAACGGCCATTGGCTTGAGTGCTCCCTACTGTGATCTTAAGAGTAACAGAAAGCACGCGCAAGGTCTTTTCCCAAATTAAGACGTCGAGCTAGGACTTGACCTGACTGATCTGCGTTTAAAGTAGCTTACGCATCTTGCGATGAGGGACGGTGACTTGAGTGAACAGCTCGCTGACGATTTCATAACCGAGTCGCTGGTAAAATGCGACGGCGGTCGCACGGGCATCGAGAACGATTTCGGTGGCGCCTTGGGCGCGCGCGCTCGATTCGAAATGTTCGATCAACTTTCGACCGACACCCGAGCCTTGGACCGAAGGGTCGACCGCAACTTGTCTCATCTTTAGCTGCAGACTGCGAACTTCGCCCGAGACCGACTCGAGTTTGCGGAGCAAACAACAGCCAGCGAGCTTTGGGCCTTCGAAAGCGCCAAGGTGGGTATCAGTTGCATCAAATTCGATATCTGCCGGAGACAGTTTGAGGCCGATCGGTTTGCGGAGAACGTTGTCGCGCAAAATAAGCTCCTGCGCATAGTCGGTCGAGCCAAATTGGATTTGTCGAATCTCGATTCCCACAAACGTCCTCTTTGATGAGGTCTTAAAAAAAAAGCCCTGGTTTGCACCAGAGCTTTTGCCAGACGATTCGAAATGAATCGTATCAGGCCTTACTTCAAATGTTTTGAAACGAGTTTCGTCATTTCGAACATGTTGACTTTGCCTTTGCCGAAAACAGTCTTCAACTTGTCGTCAGCGAGGATGTCGCGTTTGTTCTTTGGATCTTGGAGGCCGTGCTTTTTGATGTAAGCCCAGAGTTTCTTTGTCACTTCTGTGCGAGGAAGTGGTTTGTTACCGATAACAGCTGCAAGTGCATCGCTGATACCGAGTTCTTTCATGAAGCCGCCGCCGCCAGAAGCTGCTTTCGCTGTCTTCTTAGTAGCTGCTTTTTTTGGAGCTGCTTTTTTTGTCGTTGCTTTCGCTGCCGATTTTTTCGCTGCTTTTTTTGCCATCGTTTAGTCCTTTCAAGAACTTGGTGTGCAGCTCGAATGCTACTTGAATTGAAGGGCTTGTCTAATAAAAAGAACAAGTTTCGTAGGGGAAATGCTGAAAGATCGTGTTTTTCCGAGCGGGCGCGGCTTAAAACAGGCTATTTTCCCCTGAAAACGGGCAATTTCTCGAGGGAAACGACGGCGCTCCGCAATTCACCGCCTGATTCTAAACAGAGCTCTCGCTGGCATTTCAGGCGGGCGGCGTGATAAAAATAACGGAAATGAACGAAGCTCAGCTACACATTTGCAAAAAAGGCGAAGCAAAAACCCTATGAAATTTCGTCGCGACTCACCTGTTACGAGCCTCCTGATTGCGATCAATATCGTCGTCTTTGCCCTTTGGGCCGGGTTCACGCCAAAGACGTGGGGGATCACGCCTGCGTTCATGGAAACCAATTTTTTAGTGAGTTGGTCGGCCTTGAGCGAGGGTCGTTACTGGACGCTTCTCACGTCGGTCTTCTCGCATCTGTGGGTTCTGCATTTATTCGTCAACATGTTTGTCTTAAATAGTTTCGGCCGCTTCCTCGAGCAATTTCTCGGCGCCAGGTTTTATCTTTTGTTTTATCTGGTGGCGGGAATCTTGAGCTCATTCTCGCACGCCGCCGTTTCAAACCTGATCTTGGGCCACCCGGAGCTTCCGGCGCTAGGGGCTTCCGGCGCGATCGCGGGCCTGGTACTTTTGTTTAGTTTGATTTTCCCGAAAGAGAAGATCGTTTTGTTTGCGATCATTCCGGTTCCCGCTCTCGTGGGGGCGGCGGCGTTCGTCGCGCTGGATGTATGGGGCTTGGTCGCGCAGGCAGGAGGCGGTGGTTTGCCGATCGGTCACGGCGCCCATCTCGGCGGTGCGCTGACGGGCCTGGTGACCTATTTCCTGATCGTGCGGCCGCGAATGAATCGGTCTCGTTTGCTGAGCCAATAAGAAAGCCCTTTCGCACCGTTGGCGGAAAGGGCTTTTTAAAAAATCTTAACGG
>JAYTHQ010000384.1:0-8702 GCA_043732445.1 Bdellovibrionales bacterium
GCGAAAATTGCACCCGACTCGACGTGGATCCTTCGCACGCGAAACGAACTACCGAAGGGGAGCTTTTCGTACCCAATCGAAGTGACGGCTGGCGATGTCACGACGCAGACCTACTGGGTCTCTGGACAAGTCGCGATTCGCCGACCGGTTTCTGTGGCCGCACGTGAGATAGCGATTGGCGAACACGTTCAGCCCGAAGATCTAGTTTCACAGATGAAAGACGTTACGTTCACGAACGATGCACCGATTTCGCTCTCTGAGTTGTCATCAGGAGTAGCCGCTCGGCAGATCTCAATTGGTCAGATTGTTTTTCGCTCGAGCCTCCGCAAAGAACTCGCGATTCGCTCAGGTGACGTTGTGAAGGTGACGACGAAAAATGAACAATGGGAAATCACCCTCGACGGCATTTCGCAAACTTCAGGTTACGTCGGCGATTTGGTGAAAGTTAAAATTCCGAAAACGCAGAAACTCATTTCAGGTTTGTTGCGCGAAAAAGGCGTAGTTGAGGTTCAATGATGAAAACAAGTAAGATGTTGACAGCCTTCACTCTGATTTTTGCATTTGCCGCCTTGGGCGGGTGCGCTTCAATCTCGAAGACTTGGAAAAGTCTCTTGGGGCACGAAGACGATCCCATCGCAAAAGTCACAACGCCTCGCTTTTCGGAACAAGACACGCTGAGAGTCTCAAACGACAAACAATACAAGCGAATGAATCGTCAGCGTTTCGAAGAAGAAGCTGACGTGAAGGCCGACGCAGGTTCGCTGTGGGTCATGGAAGGTCAAGGGGCGTATTTGTTTTCGCAAAATCAGATGCGCATGGTTGGCGATCTCTTGAACGTGAAAATCGATGGTGCACCACGAACGCAGCTGCAAACGAAATCGAAAGTGATTTCAAAACTTTTAGACCGCCTCGAGAACCCGGTCCGCGGACCTGCCTCTACGGCATCTACCGCCCCTGCGCCGGGTGCGCCAGCCGCCGCCGCGGCACCCGAGGCGAAAGCTGACGAGCCGGTAGCGGCAAAGCCTGGCGAAGCACCCAAGAGTGACGGGCCCTTTAACGTCTCTGTCGTTCCCACGCGGATTATCGAACAGCTAAAAGACGGCAGCTACCGCGTTCGCGGTATGCAGCCCTTCATGATCGGTAAACGTGAATATAAAGTCATCGTGACGGGCGTTGTTCGCCCTGAAGACTTCGATGATGCCGGGATCGAAGCCGCAAAGCTACTCGACCCGCAGTTCGACATCGTGAGCTCGCGCAAAGGAATGTTATGAGTGAGGCAAAACAATGATTAGAAAATTCATTCTTCTACAAACGGCTCTTCTCATTCTTGCCTGCGCGATCAGCGCGCACGCCGCTCGCGTGAAAGATATCGCGAACGTTCGCGGCGTACGCGACAACCAACTCATTGGTTACGGAATTGTCGTCGGTCTCAAAGGAACGGGCGATAGTAAATCTGAATTTACAAATAAATCGATTGCTCGCATGTTCGACAAGCTCGGCGTGAAGCTCGAAGAGAAAGATGTTGCGAGTAAAAACGTGGCAGCTGTTATCGTGACGGCGACACTTCCGCCATTTGCACGTGCCGGAAATAAAATGGACATTACAGTCAGTTCGATCGGTGATTCAGCAAGCCTAGCGGGCGGAACGTTGCTGCAATCGCCACTTCGTGCTGCCGACCAAAACATTTATGCGGTCTCGCAGGGCTCGCTGCTTGTCGGCTCGGGCGCCGACTCACACGCAACGGTCGGTCGTATCCCGAACGGCGCCATCATCGAGCGCGATGTCGCCGAAGACTTCACGACGCGTAAAATGTTCAGACTGACTTTGCACAACCCAGACTTTACGACGGCTGCGCGCTTAGCCAAGAAGATCAACCTCGACCTTTCAGGCAAATACGCGACGGCAAAAGACGCAGGCACGGTCGACATTATCGTGCCGTTTGCCTACGAAGGAAAAGCGGTTGAGTTGCTAGCGAGTATCGAAGCGCTTGAAGTCACGCCCGACTCTCGTGCGCGCGTGATCGTAAACGAAAAAACCGGCACCGTGGTGATCGGTGAAAACGTTCGCATTTCGAAAATCGCGATTTCTCACGGCGACCTCAGCGTGAAAATTGGTGGTTCCTCTTCTAAAAGTAAAGACCAGTCTGGTGAGCGCGTTGCAGTTCTAGACACAGGTACAAGTGTTGGTGATTTGGTGAAGGCGATGAACGCGTTGGGCGTCTCTCCTAAAGACCTGATCACCGTGCTTCAAAACATCAAAGCAGCCGGCGCACTTCAGGGTGAGCTGGAAATTTTGTGAAATGTGTTTCGAAGTGACACAAAAGGACATAAAATAAAAATGGGTCTAGGTGAACACATGGATGCGTTCATCTCCCTGGGGATGGTGGGTCAGGGTTCTATAACCAAGGATTGGTTCAAGAGCACAGACCGTTTCGAGCAGGAAATTGGAGCTAAGGTTGATCGCCAGGATAGGCAAAAGACTTTCGCTGACTGTTTTAGAGTGCAGGATGCACGACTGACTCTGACTCGCCGTTCTTTCTTTAACGAAACGCCGCTGGCGTTTCTTTCCCTCGCACCTTCGGTGCTCCGGCGAACGCGAGGGGCTGCGCCCCTTCGAACCCGCTTGATCTACGCAAGCTCGAACTGCGCTTCGCTTGTTCGAGTCAACTGCGCTTCGCTTGTTCGAGTCGTCTGCGCTTCGCTTGACGATTTAATTTTCAATTGGATGAGAGCTGTATGAGTGCTCCTATTTCTCGAATTGGTGGGCAGCGGGCGATTACTCGTGATGATGGATCTGATGGGCATTCGCAAAGTGCGAACAGACTTGATCAGCAACAGCAGCCGCGAAATAAAAAAGTCGATGAAGTCGCGAAGATGTACGAGCGTCAATTTTTGGGCGAAATGTTTAAAGCGATGCGTTCGACAGTGAATGAAACTGACAAGCCGTCGATGGCGCAGAATATTTACAATTCTCAGCGCGACGAACAGTATCTCGATGCCTGGAGTGAAAAAGGCGGAATTGGTTTTTCAAATATTATTTACGATCAGATTATGGAGCGCTTTTTCGGTCAGACACAAACTGGCCAAGCGATGAAGAAGCAGGGACCGGTCGCGCTCACGGACCGCGATATTTCGAATGTGTCGCGCGTTGAGCACGGGGTTGCAAAACGGATAGACCCCGCCGCAGTGGCAACAGCAGCCGCGCCGAGAAATTCCGTTTCGGTTTCCGTTCCCGAGTCGGTGCCGTTGTCGGTTGCTGGTTTGAAGAAGAGTTTTGAAGAGACCGAGCCGATGCCTGCACCCACGCCAGCACCATTGAGCGATTCGCGCTCAACCGCAGAGAGAGTTGCCGCCGGCGAATTATTTCCCGCCAGCGCAGTTGCTAAACAGAAAGTCGAAAACGGTACGGAAACGCTGACGGAAACGGCAACCATAACGGGTCAACGGAAGTCGGCCAGCCAGACCGCCCTCCAGATCGAAGTTCGTCCTTCGCCGACCGGATCCCCGGCTAAGATCCAGGCGCCTTGGGATGCGACCGTGGTTCGTTCGACAAAACTAGACGGGGCCCGAACAGCCGTGATCTTAGAACATGGTCCGGGCGTTCGCTCGACATTGGTCTTCGACGGAGTTTTGGGCGCGGGGATTAAGCAGGGCGAAAAAATTCCTCGGGGCCAGACCGTGGGTACGCTCAATGCCGACGCCAAATCATTTTTATGGAATCTGGCTACTACTGGACAGGACTAGAGAAAAGTTAAACTGCCGCGTCTCACTATGATACGATTTAGATACAGTCCCAGGAGGAGTTTTCATGAAAGTTACAAGCAATAAACTTCCAAGCACGATGCCGTCGACCAACTCTGGTGTCGGTGAAGCCGCGAAAGCAAAAGCCGGTGGCCTCGAGGCCGCTCTCGATGTGAAAGCGAAATCGACGGCTGATATCGGTTCTTCTTCGCGTGTCGAACTCTCGCCGCGCGCACAAGATATTAAAAAAGCTAGAGAGCTCGCCACACCAGATATGGATTCGGTCGACGAAGCTAAAGTTGCTCGCCTTCAAGCCATGATCGATTCGGGCAGCTACAAGGTAAACGCTGAAGCGATTGCCGATCGTCTACTCGACGAGCATACGAAAATGCCGGGCTGATGAGTTCGTTAACCTCAGCCGGATTTTGAGAGCGACTGCAGGGATGAGTGGTCGCTAACCAAGAAGAAAACAAGGACTGTTTATGAACGACGTACTCTACACAGAACTCTTCGAAAATCTTGAAAACCTCGTGAAGGTTTACCGCTCGCTTCTCGAGACGGTTCGTCGCGAGAAGGAGATCTTGGTCGCTAGCCGACTCGACGAGCTCAACGAAAACAACAAAACCAAAGACACCATTCTCCTCCGAATCCGTTCGCTTGAGAACGGCCGTATGAAATGCGCGCGTGATCTGGCGTCAGCGCTCGGTGCCGATGTCGATCAACCTCGCCTTCTCGATATCGCGAGCCGCGCTGACGTTGGCCAACAAGATCGCTTGCGCAATATGCACTCAGTCCTTGAGCTCTTGCTCCGCCGCGTGTCTGAAGTGAACAAACAAAATGAAGAACTCGTTCAAGCCGCTTTGAGTACGATCACCGGCGCCATGAATGAGATTCGCGATGGGTTGAAGCCAAAAACGACATATGCCCGCCAAGGCGCGATCGCGCCCGTGAAAGCAGAGGGCGGCAATCTCGTTCGCAAGGAAGCATAAGTTAATCGCCTCGCGGTAGGCGCGGGGAACTAGGGCAGGACGCCCGGGATAGACGTACAGTGTCGAAGATCCACGGAATGATGGATGTCGGCAAGCGCTCGATGATGAACAGTCAGACGGCGCTTCAGACAACCGGACATAACATCGCAAACAAGGGAACCGAAGGGTACTCTCGTCAGCGCGTGGAACTTCAGACGGCAGAACCGACCGGTTTTGGTAACAGCCGTGTCGGCAACGGTTCAAAAACTGTCGGGGTCACCCGGACCAACAATTCGTATCTCGAAAAGCAAATTGGCAAAGAGCAGTCGAGCCTCGGTTACTACGAGGGAAAATCCGACGCGATGACGCGGGTGGAATCTGTCTACAACGAACAGAGCGGTAAGGGCATCAACACCCACATCACCGACTTCTTTAACTCGTACCGAGAGCTTTCGAATAATCCTGAAAGCTTGGCGACGCGCACGCAAGTAAAAGAGACTGCGCTCGCGCTCACGCAAAGCTTTAAGCGCGTCAACACGCAGCTCACTGAAATTGGTCACGACATCGATCAACAGGTCACCACGCACATCGACGAAGTGAACCAGATGACGGGCGAAATTGCGCAGCTCAACTCGAAAGTTCAACTCGTCGAGAGCTCGGGCGCGCCGGCCAATGACGAGCGCGATCGCCGAGATCTGTTGGTCAAAAAGCTCGGCGAGAAAATTAATATTCGCTGGGCCGAAGGTAAAGATGGAACGGTCACGATTACGGCCGGAAACTCAGCGCTTCTCGTTGCCGGTGATGACGCGCGAAAATTATCTGTACAGTCGACGCCCGAAACTGATTCAAAGGGCGAAGGAAACGTCGATATCTTTTATCAGAGTGCGAAAGGCGGTCAAACTACGAAAGTGACCGAGCAGATGAATGGCGGCGCGATCGGCGGCCTCCTCGACGTCCGCGATAAGACGATCACGGGACTTTTGCAGAACATGGACAACATGGCTTACTCGCTTGCGGGCGATGTGAACGCCGTGCACTCCCGCGGTTTCGATGCGTACAATCGTCAAGGCAACGACTTCTTTGAAATGCCGATGGACGTTCGTCATGCGTCAGCCGATCTCCAGCTCACGGACCATGTGACGCGCGATCCTTTGAAGATTGCGGCCGCCGGTCAAACTGGATCGCCTGGTGATAACCGGGTTGCGAACGCGATCTCGCAACTTCAATTTGAAAACATCATGCCGAATGAAACCTCCACTCTTGATGAGTATTACAACTCGATGGTGGGCGAAGTCGGCATACAAGCGAGAAAAACTCAAAGCTCGCACGAATCGCAAAAAGGTATCGTCGATCAGCTGAAAAACATTCGCGAGAGTGTCAGCGGCGTCAGTCTCGATGAAGAAACAACGAAGCTAATTGAATATCAAAAAGCTTTCGATGCATCGGCGCGCTTAATTAAAACTGCCGACGAAATGTTCGACACGGTTCTCAACCTCAAACGATTATGAAGGAGATTGCTCAGGCTGTATAAACCAAAATGGGTTGAGCACTTGATGCGAAACTCTCAGTAGGCGGAGCCGGAGCAAACACAACAGACGTGCGCATTGCGGATAAGATGAACTACGAACAAGTGAACGCAAATCTCGGGAAGAATCGTTCCGAGATGTCCGACCTGCAGAATCAGGCCGCAACGCAAAAGCGTGTCACGAAGCCATCGGATGACCCGCTTGCCGCCACGCGCGTTTTGCAAACTCGGACCGAAATCGGTTCGGGCAAGCAGTTCCTAAAAAGCGTTGCCCAAGCCAAAAACTTTCTCGAGTACTCGGATCAATCGCTCGGCGAATTGACCGATGTGCTTGTCCGGGCGAAGGAACTCGCGATCAACCAATCGAGTGATGCAAGTGCAAGTGCCGAAACGCGCAAAGTCGCTGGCACAGAAATTCGGCAGCTTTTTAATCAAGCTGTTCAGGTTGGAAACCGCAAGCAAGGTGATCGCTTTTTATTTGGTGGTTTTAAAACGACGAAGCCACCCTTCGATAATGACGGCAACTACCGCGGTGATTCTGGTGAAATGAAAATCACCATCAATAAAGAAGCGAAAGTGGCCATGAACATGCCTGGCGACCGGATCTTCTTGGGCCGCACGATCGGTGAGCCGCATAGATCTGGTCCGCCCGAAACGACTCGCGAAGAGTTCGACACTCGCTCGGTCGAAGACGATGCTATTTTAGCTAGAGGTCCCGCGTCGATCGAAGCGCGCACGCTAGGGCCGGGTTTAAAGAGAACTCTTGGGAGCAACGATTTGCCGCCGTCTGAGCAGGTCGTCCCAGATGAGTTCAAGGCGAAGGGCACAAACGTGTTCAGGGTTTTAAACGATCTAGAAACGAGCCTCAGAGCGAACGACAAAGAGGGCGTTCAGGGTTCACTTGAACTTCTGGACGAGGCTTTGAGTCAGGTTGTGGTTTCGCGTGCGGAATTGGGCTCGCGCTCATCGACGCTGATCAGCGCAACCGAGACACTTCAAAAAGGTCAGATCGATTCGAAGACACTCGCCTCGAATCTTGAAGATGCTGATACCTACGAGTTGGTCAGCGACATCAATAAGACCGAGTCTACTTTAAAGGCAACACTTGCGACTTCAGGCAAATTAATCCAGCCGTCACTTCTTGACTTCATTAAATAGAAGGAATAGCTACAGTTGCGATCGATTCCGGCCGTAAGAGGCTTGAGAGTCAGCGGTTTGCTGACGCCTCTTTTGAGGCGATGGAAGCGTGCTCGTTGAGAGCATGTTTCTCTTTGACCAGGATGTTGAAGGAGTTTCTGCCATGTTGGTTCTGACGCGCAAGCTGGGCGAGAGTATCGCGATTGATGATCACATTAAAATTCGCGTCGTCCAGATCAAGGGCAAGCAAGTTCGCCTAGGGATAGAAGCCCCTAAAGACACCAAGATTCACCGCGAAGAAGTTTACGTAGCGATCCAAACTCAGAACGAAGAGTCGTCAAAAGCGACCTCTGAGACCACTCGAGGTATCGCCAAACTCTTGAAGCCGTAACTCGCTTTTCAAGTTTCAACTCTCTTTCTGTTCATTGCGGCCAGCGACCGAAAACTCGACCAAAGTCTGCCCGCCTGCGTCACGTCTCACTCTTTTGTTGCGTCACTCAAAAGCGAAATCTTACGCTAAATGACAGCACGTAAAAGTGAGCGATGGATTGGGCTAATTTTAGCCCGCTCTCAAGGGGTCACTCACCGGTTTAACAACTTGCTGTGTCTTATGATTGTCGGCATCCTCGTCTTTCGGGGTTGGTGGCATTTGAGCCGAGAGGGGCGAACAGTGGTAATCCAAACAACTCGATTCGGAGCGGTCCAGCTGCAAAGCGAAGACGTTATCGACTTTCCAGAAGGTATTCTGGGCTTCAACGACCTCCGCAAGTTCGTCTTGCTCGATGATCCGAACGACGAAATCTTCGCTTGGCTCCAGAGCTGCGAAGTTTCGCAGATCGCATTTCCAGTTTTAGAACCAGAGCTCTTCACGACCAACTATAAAGTCATGCTCACAAAGCACGATCTCGAAAGTCTCGGTCTTAAGACCCAGGAAAAGACACGATCGTTCTCGATCATTACGATCCCTGACGACGCAACCCAGATGACAGCGAATTTAAAAGCGCCGATCGTGATCAACATCGAGAAGCGAACAGCTCGCCAGATCGTTTTACAAGACAACAATCTCGCGATTCGCGAACCCATCTTTGCTAAACTCCAGTCGCGCGTGGTCTCGAATCCGCACTCTTCAATCAAGAGCCAAGCCTCTGATTGGGGAGTCGCGATTCGTTTACCAAGTGCGGACGCGCCGAAACACGAACCTGAAGCCGGCGTTTAAGTTTTAATTCTGAGATTAAGAAATAGCTGCAGCCACGGTCGGTACCGACCGATGGCATCTGCAAAGTCCGAACACTAGTTTGCGGGCATAAATTAAAGGCCTGCGGCCCTTGCCGG
>JAYTHQ010000385.1:0-8695 GCA_043732445.1 Bdellovibrionales bacterium
ATCGGTAGTTTCGTAATACCTAATCAATTTGTTCAGATCTTTCCGTACGTCGCAACACTTCTTGTGCTGGTCTTAGCCTCGAGAAAGATGGCGGCGCCGGCGGCCATCAATCGAAATCTCTAATGGGCCAATGGTTTTAGTTGAGAAGTCCGTTTTCTTTCATCCACCGCACACTCTGTTCCAACGCGTACGAGGCTGGCTTCATTTTCAGACCAAGCTCGCGCTGCGCTTTGCTCGAATCGAACCAGTGATACAACGTTGATGTCCAGGCAGTTTCAGAATTGAGTGGTCCTTTTTTTCCGTGTCTTTCAAGAAGGTCGCCGATTTTTCCGAGCGCAAAAATCAACGGTCTTGGCATCGCAATCGATGGCGGTTTAACGCCAGCAAAGTGAGCGATTTGATCGAAGACATCTTTGAGTAAAAGATTTTCGCCGCTAATAATGTAGCGTTCTGCTGAGCGACCGCGATTCCAGATGGCTATGACCGCATCGATGACATCTTCAACCGACACGATGCTGACGCCGCCGGGCGGGTAAAGCGGAAATTTGCCGCGCGCGACTTTGAGTTGAACGCTTCGCGAGCCCTTCTTGGCGTCGGCAGGCCCGTAGATTGTGCTCGGATTGACCATGACGGCATCAATTCGCTTTTCGCGAACAGCCTCTTGCACTAAAATTTCGGCTTCATGTTTCGTGTCGAAGTAGCCAAGATGAAGAGACTCAAGATTATACGGAGACTCTTCGTTAAGTGGTTTTCCGTCAAAGCTTGCGCCGATCGCCGCGACAGAACTTAGGTAAACGAGTTTCCGAACGCCGCATGTCTCGCAAGCATCGATGACGTTACGAGTACCGTCGACGTTTACATGTTGCATGGCCCCGCGTTGCGCTCGCGAGTAGCCAATCAAGCCAGCTAGATGAAAAACCGTATCGACTCCGCGGCACGCGACAAGGAGACTCTCTTTGTCAGTCACGTCACCCAAAAAAATCTCTATTGGTAGATGAGCAATCTCATCAAGCGAACTGTTCGCGCGCTTGATGATACGAACCGCGTGACCCTCATCTAAGAGCCGGCGCACCAGCCACCCGCCTAAAAATCCGGTTGCACCGGTGACAAGAACTTTCATTAGCGCCTCATTAATTTTTTACGGCGCGCTTTTTCAAGCTCTCGTTCTTCGCGCTCAAGACGGTTCGCTTCACCGAGCTCGCCCTTTTCAATCATTTTTCGCAAGAACTGGCGTACGATAAACGCAATCAGCCAGCCGATGAGGGCGCCGGCTAAAACGTCAGATGGAAAGTGAACGCCCACGTAAACGCGACTGTACGCAATCATCGCGGCCACTAAATAAAGAGCCGGTGCCGCTGGTGGAAACGCCGCCGACAAGATGCCGGCAGCCGCGAAGGCATTGGCGGCGTGATTTGAGGGGAAAGACGAGCCCGAGTGGTGACTTGTTCTTAAGATAACAGGTAAGCCAGCTTGTTCGGGTCTCGCGCGATCGGCGGTGGATTTAATGACCCGGTAACTGATGAAGTCAGTCGCGCTAACGCTCACGATCAGCACTAAAATCCAAACAAGGGCACGCGAGCGTTTCATCGCAACCCAGGCGCCGAGCGCAAAGAGAATGATCGGAATCATGAAAGTGCGCCGGTTGAGATCAGTCAGAAATGGAAAAATAAAATCGAAGACCGGGTTGGTCCATTCGGAATTGATCTTTAAAAAAAGTGAACGGTCAAAGTCCGTGAGGTAGCCGAGAAGGGTTGGATCCATTTGAAAAAGGTAATCTGAAATGCCAACGATGTAAAAGAAAACGGGAGCCATGGGGCTCCCGTCTGGGCTTTCGAGTCAGGATTCTTAACTGCACTGAAAGCTCTGAGCGATTAGGCTTTTTTAGCGCAGAGGCGCTTCAGTTCTTCCATTAACTCAGCGATCGTCTTTGTGCTTTTTGTGTCGGCTTTCAACTTGGTAACTGCTTTCGTCATCGCCTCTTTAGCAGTTTCGCCTTTAGCCAGACCTTCGTTTGCCACACGAGCCACGTCTTCAACAACTTTCGCAGTCGCTGGCGTCGTGATCGCTTGCTCCATCGCGCCTAAGATCAACTGCTCATACGCTTGTTGAGCCACTTCTTCTTCGCGTGAAACTGGAAGTGCACGTTTTGCGTTTACTTCACGCATTTTTGCGATGTGCTGCAAACCTTCAACACCCATTAAAGCGAGGTCGCGATTTGCCTTCGAGAGCTTCAACATGTGGAGACCCGCTTTTGCGAGATCTTCGTTAGCTGGCTTCGCAAGCGCGACCTGGAGCTTGTGGGCTTCGTCTGGCGATAATTTGCTGTCGAGGTTCGACTTCGACAACTCAGTACCGACGTGTGAAATCGCGCCGCTGACTGAGCCGCCACGGGCTGCGCGAGCTTCTGTATCGCGAGTTTCGCGGTCGCGTTCAGCGCGACTTTTGCTTTCGCGGTCGACACCTGCCGCATATGATTGAGCCGAGAAAGCGACCATTGCGAGGACGATAACTAACATTTTCTTCACTTGAGCCTCCAAAAAAGTTTCTGATTTTTCTTTCGTTTCTTAATTCGTAATCATTTCAGTGTCGTACCAAATTGAGTCAGTCGTGCCGGCGTGTTTGCCTAACGGCTGCCTCTCTTATTCGATCCTGTCTCATCTTCGTTTCGTTCCCCTCATTCATTGCGATTTTAGTGCCATCCATGTTCGCTCCGGATTCTCGAGATTCCGGGGGTTTAGCCCGCTGGTTCCAGCTGTACACTGACCACAACGCCGTGCAAGCTGTCGAGTTCCGTCACTAGGCCGCGGATGTTCTTTAAAACAGCTTCAAGCATTGGAATCAGCGTGTAGCGAACCCCATTTGGTCGTTTGTTGATGTGATCAGCGACGAGCTGATGAAGCTTTCCCTGTGCTTGAATCAGGCCTTTTTGATTCGCCTGGAAGTATTCGTACGCAACGCTGTCTGACGCGGAATGAACGACGACTTCAGGTTTTTTCGCAGCTAATTTTGTCGAATCAAAAATTTCGGATTCAGTCGCGGCGACCGCGCCGTACATACGTGCGTAAAGCCCGATAGCGTTACCCAACTGACGGATGGGTCCGACCATCATTAAGCCAAGGTGTAGGCGAGTGACGATCTCGCTCTCGGTGGCCTTGAGTTCATTTAAAAGCTTCTGGTCTGCGCCGACGTTAACGATGGAATTCATGATCGCGAAATTGTCTTGAGCCGAATCCAAAACCGAATTCAACAGTCCCTTCGCAAGGCCACGAGTTTCAAAGATGCCCCATTTTTTATCTGTCGTGCGCTCATGCGACATGAGGGCCGGAATATATTTCTTATTTAAAATATCGACCGCGAATTGACGACGCTTGTTTTCGAACAACGGGATCGCCTGAGAATCGAGATTCTCTGACCACCACTGATCGAATGCGAAATGAACGTAATCTGGGCCGACAATCGATTTGTTCGCGAACGCTTTTACGATCTCGAGAAGGCCATGGTACTCTTTGCCTTTAATTTTCCAAACGCTCATGTGGGCGTCGATCATCGCGCGATCGGGCGCATCGCCCTGATTTGGAATTCGCTTGATGGCGATGTTGCCGTTACAGACATCGACACCGATCGGATTAATGATGCGTGGTGGGTGGAATTCGATATCCCAGCCGATTTCAGCGGGAATAAACGGTAAGCGATCGCGAACAGACGGCCAAAGGTAAGACGCGCCTTGGCGAATCAAGCCAGGAATCGCGCTGATCATTTCCGGAATTGTTTTTGTTATATCAACGCTCGTGTGAGCTTTGATTGTTTGGTTTGCCGCCGGACCGCAAACCATCGAGGCCAACAAGTAATCAGACATCGAGTTGGTCGCGACGCCCCCAACACTCGGACCTACGTAGGAAGGGTGAACGTTTTTGTAGTCCTGATTAATCGTCGCACCTTCACGGTTTTGTGCTTTGACGTAACCATCGCCCGCGTAGAGCGGCTCTGGTCCACCGAGTACGAGGTTGACCTGCATAAAGAGATTGGATTGGGCCGCGTCGATGTAAGCGGGAGCATCTGACGGAAGTCCCATGGACGAGTGAAAAACATCTTTTGACCCGACGAAACTCGGTAAACCAGCGAGTTGCCAATAGAGCGACGAAATAGCTTTGTTGTATTTCGCCAAACGAGACGCGTCGGTGACGTTTTTGTTCGTTTGCGGGACAGAGCAGTTCATAGCTTCAAGGCCGTCTTTCAGGAGATTTAATTGTGTTAGGTCGTAATGTTCGTCTTTGAAATAGTTTGTCGTACCTTTGCGTCCGCTGAGGTTGAGGTACGGCATAGGCGCGCTTGTGTTCTTGTCGATATTGATACCGTAGTTCAATTGAGGCAGCGCAACGACCGGAAGTTTTTGGCGCGCAATTTCTTTTTTCAGAATGGTTACGGCAACGTCAAACCGATGAACAGTTTCTTGTGGAAGCGTACAGATACTTTTTCCGTCCCAGTCAATCGTATTGACCGGAACCCCCCAGAGAGATTGTGCATCATAGAGTGGATCGGCACCTGGGCGGTAAGCATGACCAGAGATTCGTTTCAGAATATCGCGGTAGAACTTGCGAGCGTCGGTATACGAATTAGCGAAGCTTAAAACGTAGTCTTGCCAGCTCGAGACGGCACCCATTGTATCGCCCATAATAAAATCGCGGTATTTCCTCTCTTGCTCACCAAGGCGCGCGATTTTCGCAGCCGGAGCCTCTGGTGCGGGCACGTTGCAACCCGGTTTTGAGCCGAGTGTTTCCCAATCGTGCGCGCCGTATTGAGTCTCAGTTTTAGTGCAAGACTCGGCCGACGGATGACTCACGACAGGCATCACCCACTTATTTTTGCTTAAAGTCGTGAGGTCAGTGTGAATCGCGGTCATCGTGTCGCCGATATCTTTTCCGTTTAAAAAGACATGAAGCGGTTTTGTCCAGGGACTGACCCAGTCGCTCAACTCTAAGAAGACGACCATGTTGCCGACTCCCACCGCGACGCGAGTCACAGGCGATGGAATCAGTTGCCCGACTTTCATTAGAAGCGAGAAGCCCCGGAAGATAAATGTCTTTTCGGCGACTGCATATGAGAAGCGAACAACTGACGACTTCATTTCAGTGCCGGCAACAGCGCCTTCAACAGATTCGCCGATCGCAATCTTCTTTCTGTTTTTAACGAGAGCGCTTATCGCTTTGACGGCACCGGGAATACCCATGATTGCGGCCACGCCAGTTTGTGAAATCATGTCGGGAATCAAGTCGCGAATTTTCGATCCGCCGTTTAATACCCATTCGTCGTAGGCGTGGTCGCAGGCGTCACGGGCGAATTTTGCTGGGTCAGCCATTTTTTCTTGCTGGGTTTTTGCGGGCTCGACTTGGCGTAGAAGATCGACAACTTTATTTGGTTTGCCAGCTTTACCAATCATGTAAGCAGCGCACAGCTTAACGTTGGGATCGCTCAAAAATGCTTGAACTTCGGAGCTGACGATCAGGCCTGCGCCCATCGCGAGTGGTCCCGCTACGATGCCAAATAATTTCTGAGACGTTTTTTGAGCCTCGAGTTCTTCAAGCGTTGCAAATGCGTTTCGCTTTAAGATTCGGCACGGATCGTGAGACCAGCCAGCCATCTGAAAGAAGTTGGCGGCGGCCCGGTTGCCTAACATAAATCCTGCAAATGAAACGTGTGACATCGGATCAAGAAGTGACTTTTCGTAGAAGTGGCGTGCCCACGCCGGATCTTCAACCATTTGTTGGCCCGCGCTGGCACCAACCGCCATGTGAAAGGTCGCAGCCTCTGGGGGATAGTCCTTAGCGAATTTCATGACCGGATTTTTATGGGCGTTACATTGCGCGACGATCGCCTGACGTTTCGCTGCACCTTCAGTCATGAGGCGCGACGGGCGAAACGCTTCAAGTTGCGCGCGAGTTGAGGGCGTATAGCTCATCCGGATCGTGTTGCCCGCTTTATCTTTAAAAGGCGCAAGCTTCACAAGCGCCGGTGCACTCGCCAGCGCAGGCGCGGCGAACGCAAAAAGCGTTGATAAAATGAGGGCCACCACGCGGCTTTGAATAATGAAACGTGTGTTCATGACCGTGAATGAGTGCAACCACGATGCCTCGTTGGCCAATCGGGCGCTTTCTAAACCAAAAAATAAACTCGTTATTTCAAGTACTTAAAAAATAAATCGGTGGGCGTCTCAGAGTGAGACACCCCTCTTAGGCCATTTTCGAGCCAAAGGCGCAATTTAGCCGGCACCCGTCAAAACGCTAAACACCCAGCCGGTACCAGGTGCCGAGAATTAGTTTTCGATGATTTCTACGGCGACGAGATAGATGCGTTTGATTGGTCTTTCGGTTGGACCGACTTTTGAATTCGCGATTTTTTCGACGACGTCCATGCCGTCTTCGACTTCGCCAAAGATCGTGAACTTTTCGTTCCAGTCTGGCTCTTCTTTGAGAGTGATGAAAAACTGGCTTCCGTTACTATTATTGACGAGATTCAAACCAGAAGCGTCGCGCATGGGAGCCATCGCGACAAGTCCGCCTTTACTAAATTTCATCGTTGGTTTTATTTCGTCGGGCAGCTGTGCGATAGCTCCCGCGTCGCCGCGGCCGTTGCCGAACGGATCGCCAGTTTGAATCAGCGTTCCCTTTACAACTCGGTGAAAGGTCAGGCCGTTATAGAACGGCCGTTTCACTGGTTTACTCGTTTTGACGTCAATAAATTCTTTTTCGCCGCGCGCGAGTCCGACGAAATGAGCGACAGTCCTTGGCGCGCGCACGCGGTCAAGCTTGATCGTAATGTCGCCGACCGATGTTCTTAGGACGGCACGAATTTCTGCCGCCTTAGAGACGGGTGGAAGAACCGTGACGACTTCTGAGGGAACAAACTTCTCGTCACGCGGCTGCTGAAAAATTCGCGGTGCCGCGGCTGGAAACCCCGCCGGCAACTGCGAATTAGCATTTGAAATGATCTGATTCGGCTGCGCAACCGGAGAGGGCTGCGGAGCCGGGAGATTTTGCCCGACCGTCGGAGCCGGCGGTTCTGGCGTCGGTGTCGGCGCGACATTTGCCATTTGAATCTGATTTAAAACCGAAGGCTGAGCGGGAGGGAGAGATTGCTGAGCCTGCGCGCGCAAGGCGAGAGCTGAAATCAAGAGGGCAGCTATGATGCAGATTTTCATCTTCTCAATCCTTCCGCACCGACCGCAACAGGTCAGTGACTTTTTTGAAGCGAGACTGAATCTGCGCCTCAAGTTCTTCACTTTCGCACTTCATGACACTCGCGAGCCGACGAAACTCGTCGGACTTCACGCGCATCTTTGATCCAGACTGACTGGTGGTCAGTTGGTAGATCTGCTCGATCAATCTCAGGAAACGGTAGTGATCACGAAGTTCTGGCCCTACTGCTGCCCAAGATGAATCAAAACTTTCAAGTCCCTTCATCATGCCAGAAGTCGACGGATCAATCGAGAATTCCCTGTGGGCGAGGAGCGCGATCTGTGCGGTGAACTCGACATCGGCAAGACCTCCGTCGGTAAGTTTCAAATCGATTTCACCGGCTTTTCCAGACTGAAAGAGCTTCGCGCGAATCATTTTGAGTTCGGTGCGATCGCCCGGCGAGAGTCCGCAACCGGCACTCACTTTGGCTGGGGCAAAGTTGAGACGCTCGAGAGGGCGCGCGCGAAGGTAAGCTTGTCGTTCCCACGCCGCCGCTCGAGCGTCCGAACCTTGACCTGAAAGATATAATTGGAGTGCATCTTCGGAAATCAAAATCGGTCCGGCATTTCCGCTAGGCCTTAGTCGCATATCGACGGCGTAAATTGAACCGCCACGATGCGCTTCTGTCATTCTAGCGAGAAATCGGCGCGCGAGCTTATGATCTTCGGGCAGCGGTTCGTCAGGCGTCACAAAAATAAAATCGAGATCTGATCGGAGTCCCAGCTCGCGGCCACCCCATTTACCCATCGCGATCAGCGAAACCGAGGGTGCCTGGTATTCGACTTTCAATCGAGCCAATAGATCTAAGCAAATACGATCGGCATTTAATGTCAGATTTTCTGAGAGCTGATCTAAATTATGATCGGCGAGAAATTGGTTCGAGGCGATCAGTTCGACCAAGAGACGTCTTTCGGCAAGTTCTTCAAGAAGGGTTTCGAGATCCGAGGATGGATCGGCTTGCTTTCGAAAAATAAATTCGTCAATGAGCTCTGGCCGCGACGCGAGAATTGAACCGAGATAAGGCGAAATCGAAAACAGCCGCGCAAGATCATCACGTACGCGCGTTTCACGGTTGAGCAGCGTAAAAAAACTCGCCTTCGCTCGCGTGCCTTTAACGAAATCAAGCAGAAGTGAGAGTCCCAAATCGCGATCAACCCCTGATTCAGCGAGAGACGCCGCAAAACTTTTTAGAAAAAATAAACGAGCCTCTTCGTCACGCTCACTTCGTCGTGAGAGTGCGGTCGTTGCCAGCAGCTCGGGCCACGTCGAAGTTTGCGATGCTGTCGAGAAACCATTTTCATTCAGCCAAGCTTGTTGGTCGTTGAGATCGCCCGAAAAAGCCGGCGCCTGAAGGCCGGTGCCAAAAAATGTGTCTGCGATCGCACTCACGCGCGAAGTGACCTGCCGCAGTTCGTCTGCGAAGCTCTCCGGAAGAGCCGGATGACCATTCACAAGATCGACTA
>JAYTHQ010000386.1:0-2581 GCA_043732445.1 Bdellovibrionales bacterium
TGCAACGGCTATCGGTCAGTACCACATCGGTCTGAACGCTTTGGCTGCCGCCCGCGACGAGCTCGTGACGAATGTTAAAAAATAAGAAGGTCGGGAGGCCGTATGATGATGAAAACCCTTTTAAAAATCACCCTCGCTCTCGCGAGCATTGCGATTGTCTCGGCCTGCGGAGTGGGTGTCGCGACTGACCATCAATACTCAGATCAAAATCGGAAGGACGCAAAGGCGCTCAACGATTTATTCGATGTGGCGCGAGGCACTTACAACGGTACGTTCACGCCGGCCGACAAAGGCGTCGCCGATCAAACAGGCACCTTGAGCCTTTACGTTGTCAGCGTTCGCGAGGGCGCGAATCCAGATGGAACTGTGCGAGTGCGCCCGGCGCTGTATGGTCGTTTCAAGTTAGACGGAGCCGTCACACCCACTGATTATCTGCCGATGACTGGCAACTACGACGAACTCGGAAACATAGATCTCAGTACCGTGAGCGCGACTCAGTCGGGCGTCGCCTCAAGCCCAGTCGATGCGCCAACAATCGAGATTCGCGGCGTGGTTGCAAAAGATCACGCGTCTGTTGAAGCCATTAACACTGGCGGTCCGTGGGGGCATTTTGAAGGCAGCCGTATTTCTGCCGATGCGTCGGCGCCGTCCACGGGCGAAGCGCAGGATCTCCGGAGTCGCCTGATTGCAATCTATACTCCGATCGTCGGCATCTACTCGGGAACAGTCGACACTGGCGTCGAGCGTGCGCGCGTTCAGATCACGGTTTCGATCAATGAAGGCGGGGCGGGCGGCACAGGTGTTTCGGCGCCGTACTTAGTGGGGCAATATCGAAGACTCGATTTTCCGTCGGGGATCGGCGAACGCCAGTTGGCCATCAACTATGATTCGCTCTCGCACACGGTCTCGATGACGGGTGTCCAGGGCGGCGGCTCCGTGCCAGGTTCAAGTACGTTTTCGGGTCGAGGCACCTGGAGAAACAGTGTTTTGAATGTCGATCTCACAGATAGCCGTGGACAGACCGGAAACTTCACGGCCACACGCAAACCTAGCCGCAACTAAGGGCTAGCCGATTCTTAAGCCGGTGACGTTTTCTTCCGAAAACTAGAGATGTCGCACGCATTCAGAGTTTCGAAAAATGTTCTTCGATTTCAAATCGCCACGGTGCTCTTCAGCCTGGCGATTTTTTTATTTTCACCGAGCGTTTATGCGAGCCGTCCTCCGCAGTCGCTGCCGTCATTTTCGCGCATTCTGTCTTACGAAGAGTTGATGCGGCTTTCGCCGCGAAAACGCGCGGACTATATTCACGGACTTCGCCTGGTCTTTAAAGAAATTGAAAAGAAAAATTCGACGTCGGCATCGGCATTTGACACATTAAAGTCCTCACAGATTGCAAAAATATTAGAACTTTATGAGCAGCTCGTTCCCGCAGCCGAAGCGCAGGGTAAAGCTGGGCAGCCGCAATGTAGCGGCGGCCTCGAGCCGTTGATTGTGACTTATTTTGTGCTGAAGGATAGTTCGGAGGCGTTCGTTTGCGCGCAGCCCGGATCGAGCATGACGGCGTGTGCTGGCGGGTACATAGGTATTCGCCAAGATGCGAGCGGGCGCTTTCACTGCGCAAGCGAAAGTAGTTTTTCAAAACTAAATAATTTAACGAAGGCCAACTCACGCAAGCCGAATGCGCGGCTCCAGCAGTCGTCAGCTTCGTTAGCCGCTTTTTTGGCGAGTGGCCCTTCGTACGCCTCACTCCTGACTTCAAACCTGCGTATGGTCCAGCGACCTGCATTGGTCGTTGCGCAGCGAGATGTCGTCGCGCCGGGCCTTCCGTATCGCCAGGAAAATGCGATTCGGTGCGGAAATGGTCTTCTGGCAGTTCGGCCATCGGCTGGGCCGGGCGGTCGCGATGTGGGTTCGACAAATCCAGATGTCTACGTCTGTATTTCGAAAGAGCGTGGGCGCGAAGCCTGCCGGCCAGGGACCATCGCCATCAAGCAAGATGACGAAGGTCGTTTCAATTGCGCCACGATCGAGAGCTTCTCACGGCTCGCGTTATCGGCGAAAGTTGAAGCTCGCAGGCCAAACGTTCGCTTCGTCGCGATAAATCCGCTCGTTGTCTTTCAGGTGAAAGAGACCGGTCGTCGCTTCGCCGCGGGCGAGCCTTCGTACGAGTCTCTGAGCCGCCAGCATCCTAATAAGACAGTCCAAGCCGCGGCTGCGCCTCTTGCCGGTGCCGGCGCAAAATCCGTCGCCGATGGAGCAACGTCAAAGCCGATTCAGTCAGCACCAACAAAGTTTGAACCGCCAAAGTTGGCTTATGATCGGTCTGTCTTCGGTGATTCGGCCGTGACCTCTGGAACAAAGCCCACGGTGGCTCGGCCCGCCGCGCGGCGAGTTCCATTAGCGGTCAAGCCACAACCGACGGCGCCCGGCGCTTCAGCGGCTCCCTCGGAAGCGGGAACAACGGGCGGCTCAGGCTCGAGTGCCCTCTCTGACCCCAGCTCGATTTTGATTGAAGCTTCTGCGGAAGCCGATCAGCCGAAAGCGATTCTTGTCGTGCCGGTACCGACTGAAAAAGTGACTG
>JAYTHQ010000387.1:0-2580 GCA_043732445.1 Bdellovibrionales bacterium
GAGAAGATGAAGGGCGCAAGCTGGTGGGATGGTTCGGCGATCTGGGCCGTTATCGGTAATCAGCAGCTTTTGTTTATCGATGCGAGTTGGCTCAAGAATTTTCCGTTGGCCATTGCGGTCATGACCTTCACGACGCTGTTATTTGAAATTTACTTTACCCCGCTCGTCTGGAATCGGTCGCTCCGGAAGTGGATTTTGATCTTAGGTTGCCTCATGCATTTCGGGATCGCCCTGAGCATCGGGCTTTTTTATTTTTCGTTCGGGATGATCAGCGTTTATGTCCTTTGGGCAGATCCGGCCTGGCTTTCACGCACGCTTCGTAGGCTGAAGGTATCGGCGAATTGGATAGGTCCCGACGGTGAACAGCGTTGAGCGCACGTGAGTGAGGGCGAGCCGCCTCCAGAAAAGTTAGTCGAGGGTGTGGACTACACGATCGATCCTGAGACAGGACTTTTAGTCCTCACCAGAGCCTACCTTTTAAAGCGTGGCACCTGCTGCCAGACCGGTTGTCGAAGTTGCCCTTACGGATTTCGTAAATCTGATCCATAGAGTTTTAAAGGATGAAACGTTTCAACCTGAGACGACCTCGACCTCAAATCGTCTTTCAAGTCTTTTATTAGGCTTCACGCGATCTCTCTTTTTTCCGAAAAGACAGTGAGGGTCCGACGATGTCATTCCGCAAGGTTTTTATCTTACTTGAGCTCTGCAGCGTCGGCTATTTTGTCTACGCAAATCCAAAGCTTTGTCTGCAAACGTTGCATGCCCTCCCGATCGCGGCAAAAAATGTGGCTGCCGACCCAACGATATTGTTTCGCTTGTTCCCGGGTCACTACGCGCAACCGCCGCCGTTAGTCGCAGCGGCCGAATCTAACGTCGGTGAGCCGCCGCAAGAGCCCGCCCTAGAAACTGAGTCGTCAGAAATTGGCGCGCCCGAACTGCAGGCTAACGAGATTCCGGCAGCGGCAGCGCCGCCGACCAAGAAGATGACCGATTACGACCTTAAGCTTGCGGCGGCATTCGCGGCAGGCGATTCTGATTCGGCAGGCGCGACCGCAAGCGCAGCGCCCACACCGTTACCGGTCAAACAAAAAACCGAGGTCATTCAGATCGTTCATCAAGAAGCGACGACGCGCTACCTTCACCTTGTCGTGCGGGAATCGACGCTGCGCTTTCACGTGACGAACAGCATGACCAACAAAGACCTCACGCGTGTCGTTGAGTCGCTAAAGAACGCGTGCATAAAAGCCAGTGCGCAAGACTCAACGTGTGGGCGTCAACGTTCGACGGTGGTTGTCGATCAGCGTTTCTTTTCAGACATGAAACAGGCCGAAGTCACCGAATGGGCGCCGAGCGGATTGCCCGCAACAGGTCTGGTCTGGCGTTTGGCGTGTGCAAATGGAAAAGACGAATGTCTTTCATCGGCGAGTCGTTACAAGTCGTTTAAACTGACCGAAGCGCGGGCGAACGAAAGTGAACTGACGCTTGCGCGCGGCTTTGAAAGCCGAGTTTCGAAGTGGCCCCAGCGCAAACCGACTCGTGTGCCAGCGACTGCGAAGTCAGCGGCGGTTCAACGCGCCTACGTCACTCAAGTGACGAGCGGAAGTACTAGTCTTAGCGATGCAGGCTCTTTGTAGCCTGCGATTTCATTGACGCCACGATGGCTTCGGCAACGCGAATTCCGTCGCACGCAGCCGACGTAATTCCGCCGGCGTAGCCCGCCCCCTCACCCGTCGGGTAGAGTCCGGGGTGTGAGATCGATTCCAAGGTATCGGCATCGCGCGTGATCCGCACAGGGCAACTCGTTCGTGATTCGATTCCGTGAAACTGCGCCTCGCGAGTAATGAAGCCCTTCATATTTCGATTGAAAGTCTCAAGACTCAAGCGCAAGCGCTGGGTCAGATCTTCGGGCAAAATCCGATCTAAGCGTGTGGCCACGACGCCCGACGGCGATGATGATTTCAAAGCTTCGCTGGTGCCGCCTTCGAGAAATGAGACCATGTTTTGCACCGGAATTTGGTGCCGACCGCCGCCGGCCTGAACCGCATCGAAAGCTGCGCGCTCAATTGATTGACGAAATTTGAGGCCGCCAAACACGTCTTTTCCAAAGCGCTTCTCGTGATCGATCGAAATCACGACCGCAGAATTGGCGAATGGAGAATTGCGGTGATAGTTACTCATGCCGTTGGCGACAACGCCGTTCGCCGACGTTCCGCTCGAGAGGACGTAGCCTCCGGGGCACATGCAAAAGCTGTAGACACCGACGTTATCAGTTGCATCGTGATGTGCGAGCCGGTAATTTGCAGCCCCCAAAGCCGGGTGCCCGGAGTGCGATCGATATTGGATTTTGTTGATGAGCGCCTGCGGATGTTCAATGCGAAGACCGAGCGCGAAACTTTTGCCTTCCATGAAAACACCTATATCGCGCAAGTGATCGAACACATCTTCGGCCGAGTGGCCGGTGGCTAAAATGACATTTTGCGAAAGGAATTGGCGACCATCGGCGATTTCAACGCCGATGATGCGCGTGCCTTCAGTTAAAAGTTTGGTCATCGGTGCATCGAACATGATCTCGCAGCCGTT